>JACQHI010000260.1 GCA_016199105.1 Lentisphaerota bacterium
CTCCCCATAGCACTTACGCAAAATTGATTCTCTGAACTTTCGTGTATTTAGTGTGTTTCGTGGTTAATAACTTCACTGGGTTGTGGGCCGAACCCACGGCAGGAGTATAAAAATGACGGCAACGATCATTGACGGGCATCGTGTGGCGGAAACCATTCGCGGCGAGTTGAGGACGGAAATCGAGGCGCTGAAAAAAAAGGGCATCGTGCCGGGACTGGGCGTGGTCCTGGTGGGCGACGATCCCGCCTCCCGATCCTATGTCTCGGCCAAGGAGAAGGCCTGCCATGAGATCGGCATCTTTTCCGACGACAACCGTCTGCCGGCGACGACGTCGCAGGCGGACTTGATGGCCGTCGTCCGGCGCATGAACGGGGATCCCCGCATTCACGGCATCCTCGTGCAGTTGCCGCTGCCGAAGGGACTGGATGAGTCCGAGGTGCTCTTGACGATCGACCCGGACAAGGATGTGGACGGCTTCCATCCGGTCAACGTCGGGCGCATGGTGCTGGGCCAGAAGGCCTTTCTGCCCTGCACGCCGCACGGCGTGATTCAGTTGCTGGTCCGCAACGGCGTCAAGCTCAAGGGGGCGCATGTCGTGGTCGTGGGACGGAGCAACATCGTGGGCAAGCCGGTGGCCAACATGCTGCTGCAGAAGCTGGAGCATACCAACGCCACCGTGACGGTGTGTCACACCGGCACGAAGGATATCGGCTATTTCACCCGGCAGGCCGACATCATCATCGCCGCGGCCGGAAAGCCCAATACGATCACGGCGGACATGGTCCGGGACGGGGTCGTGGTGGTGGATGTGGGCGTCAATCGGATCGAGGATAAGACGAAGAAGAACGGCTTCCGGCTCGTGGGCGACGTGGATTTCGCGCGGGTGAAGGAAAAGGCCTCCTTGATCACGCCCGTTCCAGGCGGCGTGGGACCGATGACCATCACCATGCTGATGTACAACACGGTCGAATCCGCGAAGCGCCATGAGCATTGATTTCGATGCCGGCCGATGGGAACGGGTCAAGGATAATTATCGCCGCTGGTGGGCGGGCGAATTAAAGCGTCCCCTGATCGATATCGTGGTTCCCGGCCGTGAGCCCGGCCGGCCGGAGCCGGCCCTGCCTGCCCGGTCCTTCCTGCCGTTTTACGAGCCCTCGGTATCCGAGGCCGCGATTCTGGACCGCTGGGATTACGATGTTTCCCGCATGCATTTCCTGGGCGATTCCTTCCCTCTGGTCTGGCCGAACTGCGGGCCCGGCGTGATTGCGGAATTCCTGGGAGCCCCGATCAGCAGCGATCCGGTCGCCGGCACCGTCTGGTTTCATCCTCCCCGCGGCCTGCCCGCAGCCCCAACTCTCCGACCTGCCCGCAGTGCTGCAGGTGGGGAGGTCGGGGCAACGTTGCAGGCGGGCGCGAGCGCGCCGGAATTGAATCTGACGCTGGATGCCGGCAGTCTCTGGCGCCGGCGGATCGGCGCCTTGTACCGGCAGGGGCTGGAACGCTGGGAAGGGCGGGTCCTGATGGGCATGACCGATCTGGGCGGCAACCTGGATATCGTCTCCTCGTTCCTGCCGGGCGAGAAGCTGTTGCTGGCCCTCACGGATCATCCGGAGGACGTCAAGCGCTTGACCTGGCAGGCGCACCAGCACTGGTGGACCTGCTTCGATGATTTCAACCGTCAGCTCGCGCCCCTGAATCCTGGCCATTCCGCCTGGGCCCGGATCTATTCGGAGACGCCCTATTACATGCTCCAATGCGATTTCTGTTACATGATCGGTCCGGACATGTTCGAGGAGTTCGTGAAGCCGGAGCTGGCGGCCTCCTGCCGGCGTCTGAAAAACGCCTTCTACCATCTGGATGGGCCGGGCGAGTTGCCGCATCTGGATCATCTGCTCGGCATTCCGGAGCTGAAGGGCATCCAGTGGATACCGGGCGCGGGCAATCCCGACATGCGGCATTGGCCGCAGGTGTATCGGCGCATCCGCGATGCCGGCAAATTGATCCAGCTTTTCGGGAAGGTGGATCTCCTGGATGCCGTCGTGGGGCAGTTGGGCAGCGCGGAAGGCATCGTGATCTGCACCGACTGCGCGAGTATCGGCGAAGCAAGGGCGTTTCTGGAGAAATACAAGGCGCTTGGGTAACAGGGGTGGTGGGGATGGGTTCCGCCGTCGCCCGGGGGGCTATGGCGGACAAGTCGGGGTTCCACGTCGCCGGGCAAGTGGCCACTTGGCCGCAAGGCGGCTGACGTGGCAGGGTTCGGGAGGGCATGACCGACCCGCCTGCAACGCTGTAGCACTGCGGGCAGGTGAACCCGAAGGCAATCCGCCGTCGCCAAGGCTATGGCGGGACAAGCAGTCAAGACGTATTCTGTAATGACCCAGGGAGTACGACAGAATCATTGACAACAAAATCATTTGTTGAGCGTTATGACTACACTCGACCGGCATTCGCGTCTCCAATTTTCAATGATTTTGTCGCAAATGATTCTGTCATTCCTGCAGTTATATCATTTAGAGATCGAGAACAGTGCATTCGAATGCTTCATGGACTCGAAAAGTCGCTTGAACGGCGCCCGCCCAGGGCGGGAACGCCGTAAATAAGAAGGGATGATGGATGAAACCTGAGACCTGAACCCCGAACACCGAACACCTGAGTCGTGATGAACCCTGAACACCTTGTGAGCAGTTGCCGAAATTCCATTGTCTGGCCGGGCGAATTTCCCGGAGCGCACTGGGTGGACGTCCAGGAAGAGCAGGCCGTGCTGGACGTGTTGCGCAACGGTTCGCTGTTTCGCTACTATGGCATCGGCGCGCCCGCCGCCGTGGACCGATTTGAGGCGGCCGCGTGCGCGTATTACGGCGCGCCCTACGCGCTGGCGGTCAACAGCGGCACCGGCGCGCTGCTGGCCGCCATGTCGGCATTGGGCGTGGGGCCCGGCGGCGAAGTCATCGTGCCGGCGTTTCTCTGGGTGGCCACCGTCGGCGCGGTGGTGCAGTGCAACGCCATCCCCGTGCTCTGCGAGGTGGACGACAGTCTGAACATGGACCCCGCCGCGCTGGAACGCGCGATCACGGCGCGGACGCGATTGATCGTGCCGGTGCACATGGCGGGGGCGCCGTGCGACATGGACGGCATCATGGCCGTCGCCCGCCGGCACGGAATTCCGGTGTTGGAGGATTGCGCCCAGTGCAACGGGGGCGAATTCCATGGCCGCAAGGTGGGCACGTTTGGCGACCTGGGCATATTCAGCCTGCAACTCAATAAGAATATCACCTGCGGCGAGGGCGGTCTGATCGTCACGAAGGACCGCCGCCTGTTCGAGCGCGCGTTTTCGGCCCACGATATGGGTCTGATCCGCCGGGACGGCCGTTTGGCGGCGCCCGAACCGTATGCCCTTTCCTGGGGCGCCGGCCGGCGCATGACGGAACTGTGCGGCGCGGTCGCCGCCGTGCAATTGACCAAGCTGCCGGCCATTCTCGATCGCATGCGCGGCTCGAAACGCCGCCTCAAGGAGCGCCTGGCGGGACTGCCGGGGGTGTCGTTTCGCCGGTTGCCGGACCCCGCCGGCGACACGGGGCCATTCCTGATTTTAATGTTACCGGACGAAGCGCGCGCCCGCGCGGCGGTGGAGCGCATGCAGGCGGGCGGATTGCACAGCGCCATACGCCTGGCCGATTACGGCATGCACATATATTCCAATATCACCGCGCTGGTGAACCGGACGCCGCTGTCCCCGGCGGGCAATCCCTGGAACCTGCCGGGCAACACGGACCGCCGGCTTGACTATGACCGGGGCGCGTGTCCGCGCAGCGACGCGTTGTTTGCCCATTCCGTCTTGCTGCCGATTCCCTCGATACTGACGCCGGAACTGGAAACCGCCGCCGCCTGGCTCATCCGCGCCGCGGTCGCCGTATAGACTTGGGTAACTTCACCGGCTATGATGGATGGGGAAGCTTGTCCGAGCGTCGGCCAGGGAAGCGACTACGAAATACGCGAAAGACGCGAAAATGGAAGCCAATGGCACGGAAGCGACGAAACGGCGAGGCGGTGAGACGGTGCACCGGCGAAGCGGGGAAACAGGGAGACGGGGAAACGGCGAGTCGGAGAGACGGGGAAGCGACGAAACGGTGAGACGATGCACCGGCGAAAGGCAAGAGAGACAACGCTTGTGAATGCGATTAATAACTATCGCGATTGGTCGCCGTTTCGCCGACTCACCGGCTCGCCCTTTCATCCTGGTTTCGCGTATTTCGCGCATTTCGTAGTTAAAAGTGATTTCAGATAGCTCCTCTGCAACGACCTGGGAAGGACGTTCGTTATGAATAGCCGGGAACGCATCCTGGCCGCCCTGGAAGGCAGGGCCGCCGACCATGTGCCGTTGACCACCTGGTGCTTCGGGTTTCCGGCGCCGCCCGGCTTGGAGTGGGCAGTTGCGGGACGTCCGCGTCCCTATTGGTACACGCTGCGCCTGGAGCATCTGCACACGTTGCCGCATCCATGGACGCTCGATGACGATTTTCGGCGCGTGCTGGCCTGGCGTTCCCTCGGCGTGGATGACTGGCTCGATGTCTCGGTGCCGTGGAGCCGGGACGCCGAAGTCGTCTGCCGGGACAGCGAAGAGCCGGCCGGAGTCATGGACCCGCGCTATCCGGTCATGATTCGCGACTATGAGACGCCGTCGGGGGCGTTGCGCCACGCCGTGTGCCGGACCGGGGAACCGCCCGGGCCCGGTTGGGTGATTCAACCCGACCATGTACCGTTGATCGAAGACTACAACATTCCGCGCGGCGTCAAACACCTGGTGGCCGGTCCGGAGGACGTGCCCAAACTCAAGCATCTCTACCGGCCGCCCGACGCCGCCGCGCGGGCGTGGTTCGAGACCCGGATGGCCAAGGTCAAGGCGTTTGCCGACCGCGAAGGGGCGCCCGTGCAGGCCTGGGCGGGATTCGGCATGGACGCCGTGGTCTGGTTTGCCGGGACGCAGGGCGCGATTTTGCTGGCGCTGGACGCGCCCGGCGCGTTTGGCGAACTGATGGACGTCATCACGGAAACGGACGTGGCCCGCGTGGAATTGGCCGCCGCGACGCCCGGCGTGGATTTGATCTGCGAACGCGGCTGGTATTCCTCCACCGACTTCTGGTCGCCTGCGCTCTTCGATCGTTTCGTGGCGCCGCATGTGCGGACGCTGGCGCGGGCCGCCCATGCCCGCGGCAAGAAATTCGGTTATGTCATGACCACCGGCGTGGAAACGCTCGGGACGCGCCTCGCGGAGGCCGGCGTGGATGTGTTGTATTTCGTGGACCCGGTTCAGGACCGCTGCGACCTGGCGCGCGTGCGCGAGACGCTGGGCGGCCGCATGACGCTTGTGGGCGGCGTCAATGCGCTCTCCCTGGCGACGCCGGATCGGGTGCGCATCGAAAGCGAAGTGCGCGCCGCTCTCGACACCCTGGGCCCCACGCGCCGCTTCATTCTGCATCCGGTGGACGCGATTTTTCCCGACACCCCGTGGGCCGGCGTGGAGCTGCTGATCGCGGCCTGGCGGAAACACGCGGGCGCATGAGCGCGGACGGGCCGATCATTGGGAACTAAAAAGAACAGTTGAACTACGAAATGCGCGAAATACACGAAAGAAACAGCCTCATTATCAAAAAGTTAAACGATTAGCAGATATGCAGAATCATTGTGGGTGGCCCGACCGCTCCGCGGGCGGGCATTGTCCCAGCCTGCCCGGCCCGCTTGTTTCAGGTCAGCCTCCCGACTACGGCGGCTCAGCGCCGTGGCTACAGTTCCCCCCTCGTCACCCACGCATCCACCGGAAAATCGAGTGGTTTTTTCGGTCTTGTCGGGATATGATGGCCTCGTTTTCAATGAATGAGACCTGAACGGGAAGCGAAGGCGGAATGGCACAAGCAGACAGACAGTCGGCGGTTCTGAGCATCCTTCAGAACCTTCGGGATCTGGATGGGTTGAAGAAGCTCTTCTGGGAAGAACTGAACTACGAGCGTGAGAACAAGCCCCTCAGCCCGCGCCAGTGGCCGGAAAACGCCAAGCAATCTCTCGCTGAAGATCCCATCCTGTTTGCCGGCGGCGGAGAAGACGGCGCTTTCCACATCGTTTACTGCCGTCTGGCTTCACCCGATTTGAGTCGCGGGTTTGAGCGCCCGGTGGTGAACCAATTACTCCGCGACCATCCCTACGCCTTGTTCGTCTTCTCGAACAGGAATCAATCCGCCTGGCACTTCCTGAACGTCAAGTTTGATGAGCAGGCGGAACGCCGCCGTCTGTTTCGCAGAATCACGGTCAGGCCGGGCGCTGGTTTGCGCACGGCGACGGAGCGCGTTCAACTTCTGGACCTGGCCGAGATCAATCCCGAATTGTTCGGCATCAAGCCGCTGGCGATTCAACAACGCTGCGACGCGGCTTTCGATGTCGAAGCGGTCACAAAAGATTTCTTCCGCGAAATCGCCAACTGGTATTTCTGGGCGTTGAAACATGTCCGTTTCCCGAAGGGCGCACCCAAGGAAGCGGACGACCACGACCACATCAGCGTCATCCGCCTCATCACGCGTCTCATCTTTTGCTGGTTCGTGAAGGAAAAAGGACTGATTCCCGACACGCTTTTCGACGCGCGCAAGCTCGCCCAAACCCTGATTGGTTTCGAGCCGGAAAAAACCAGCGACAAGGAATCCGTTTTTTACAGAGCCATCCTGCAAAATCTGTTTTTCGCCACACTCAATACCGAAATGGATAAGCGCGGCTGGACGAAGGAAGAACAGAATTTCATGGCGCACAGCCTCTATCGCCACCGCGAATGTTTCAGCGAACCGAAATCCGCGCTCGATCTGTTCAAGGAAATTCCATTCCTCAACGGCGGACTGTTTGAATGTCTCGACAAAGACCTCGGTGAAAACGCGAAGCCGCGCTACGTCCGCATTGATGGCTTCTCCCGGCGCGAAGACAGCCAGCCCATCGTGCCGGATTTTCTTTTCTTCGGACCGGAGTGCGAAGTGGATTTGAGCGCGGATTACGGCGACAAGAAATTCAGGCGTGTGCCGGTTCGCGGCCTCATTCACATTTTCAACCGCTACCACTTCACGATCGAGGAAAACACGCCGATCGAGCAGGAAGTGGCGCTCGACCCGGAATTGTCCGGCAAGGTTTTTGAAAACCTTCTCGCGGCCTACAACCCGGAAACCGGTGCGACCGCCCGCAAACAGACCGGCTCGTTCTACACGCCGCGCGAAATCGTCAACTACATGGTGGACGAGGCACTCATCGCCTGCCTGAAAACCAAACTCGAAGCCGTGCTGCCGTCTGTCATAGATGTGGAAGCCCGTCTCCGCCATCTGTTCGCCTACAACGATGAGCCGCACCAATTCACCGCGCCGGAAGTGGATGCGCTCATCGCCGCCATTGACGGCTTGAAATCTCTCGACCCGGCGGTCGGCTCGGGCGCATTCCCGATGGGCATCTTGCACAAGCTCGTTTTCATTCTCGGCAAGCTCGATCCGCGCAACGAGAAATGGAAGGAGCGCCAGATTGTCCGCGTCCGCGACACGATGGCGACCGCCGAAAAGATTGAGGACGCCACCGCTCGCGAGCGCGCCGTGCGTGAACTGGAGCAACAAATCACCGGCATCAACGAAGCCTTCGAGCACAACGAACTGGATTACGGCCGCAAGCTCTACCTGATTGAAAACTGCATTTACGGCGTGGATATCCAGCCCATCGCCGTCCAGATCGCCAAGATGCGGTTTTTCATCTCGCTCATTGTGGATCAGAAGATTGATGACACACTGCCCAATCGCGGCGTGCGCCCGCTTCCGAACCTGGAAACGAAGTTCGTCGCGGCCAACACGCTCATTGGCATCGAGCGGAAGGAACGACAAGGGGATTTCCTGACAGAGGATACGGAAGCTCATCAGAAGTTGAAGGTTCTGCGTGAACGGCTCACGGAGGTCCGCCACCGCCACTTCACGGCGCGCACGAATGCCACGAAAACCAAGTGCCGCCAGCAGGACCGCGATCTCCGAGCGGAAGTATCGGGGCTTCTCGATCGCGCTGGACAAACCGCTGCCGTATCGCGGCAACTCGCCTCTTGGGATCCGTACGATCAGAATGTCTCCGCCGATTTCTTCGACCCGGAATGGATGTTCGGAGTGAGAGACGGGGTTGATATCGTCATCGGTAATCCGCCGTATGTTCGGATCCAGACTTTGCAGGCAGTGGAAGTCGCCTATCTGAAAGAGCATTATGCCTCGGCGGGCAAAGGCAATTTCGACCTCTACGTCGTGTTCGTCGAGCGTGGAATGGAACTGCTTCATCTGCGTGGCCAACTGGCCTTTATTCTCCCGCACAAGTTCTTTAACGCTCAATACGGCGCGCCGCTGCGTGCACTGCTGGCCAAAGACCACCATCTCCGCCACGTGGTCCACTTTGGCGACCAGCAGATCTTCCCCGGTGCGACTAACTACGTCTGTCTGCTGTTTCTGGCCAAGGCTGGCGCAGACACCTGCCGATTCGTGCGAGTCGAGAACCTTGAACAATGGCTCGCCACCTTGCAAGGCACGGAAGGCGCAATCCCCGCCAGCCGCGTGACCGGAGCGGAATGGAACTTCGCCATCGGCAAAGGCGCGGCACTGTTCGAGAAATTCCAACGGATGCCGGTAAAGTTGGGTGATGTGGCGAGAGTATTCCAAGGACTGGTGACTGGAGCGGATAAGGTTTTCACTCTGAATTCACTCGGAAAACCGAAGCGCGGCATCGCGAAGGTGCGCGACTCTGAGGGCAAGGATTGGGAAATTGAGGTGGTCGCGTTGCGGAGGTTCCTTTACGATGTCTCCTTGTGGCCGTATGTCGAGCCAGAGGCAAATCGTTGGCTTTTGTTTCCTTACTCTTTCGCTGCAGGGCAAGCAAACTTAATCCCAGCCAAGAATTTCGCTGCTGACTATCCGCTGGCTTGGGCTTACTTGAAAGCACATTCCGAGGCGCTGCGTAAGCGGGAAAGCGGCAAATGGGATCACGACGAGTGGTATGCATTTGGACGAAGCCAGAATATGACGCAGATGGAGACGCCGAAGCTTATCGTCCAAGTGATCGCGGCTTCTGCCCGTTATGCCTTTGACCCCAACGACGTGTATTTCACCGGCGGCGGCAACGGCCCTTATTACGGGTTGCGCTGGGCATCCTCCGATGAGCGGCGCTCGCTGTACTATCTGCAAGCCTTGTTGAATTCCCGATTGCTCGACTTTTATCTACACCGCATCAGCACGACCTTTCAAGGCGGCTATTTCTCGTACGGCAAGCAGTTCATCGACCAACTTCCCATCCACCCGATTGACTTTGCAGCCGCGGCGGAGCGGACGGAGCATGACGCCTTGGTGGGCTTGGTGGAGCGCATTCTTGCTGCCAGGAGGGCCAATCCGGTGGCGGATACGGCGGCACTGGAGCGGGAAATTGACGAGCGGGTGTATCGGTTGTACGGGCTGACGGAGGAGGAGATTAAGATCGTGGAGGAGTCTGGCAAATGACAATTACGTTTCAGCTCTCAGGCGGGAACTTGCGTAAAGAGAAAGCCCAGGATGTCGGCGCGCTGGCTGGCGTGTTCAACATGACTGCGAGCGTATTCACGCAGGCAGACGAGACGGCAAAGCTGAATCCGCCCGACCTGGCGAAACTCGGCGCCGCCGACAAACTGGCCGCGTTGCAGGAACTCCACGCCAAAGCCTATGACAAGGACGCCGCTCTGCGGGCCATGCTCTTCGATCTAAAATCGCTGGACGTGGTAAGGGTAATTGAGAATGTGGAGACTCCGGCGGAAACCAAGGAAATGCTGGCCGAGAAATGAACGACTTTTCAGCATACAACTACTGCGTATCGTTCTTGGATGTCCTTGGCCAGAAAGAGCGCTATCGGCATCAGGGGTTCGTGCCCAAGGCAATGGAGGATAGTGCCGCATTTCAGCAGGTCGTTCTCGACACAGTTGGTGTCGTTGACAGTCTGCAAGGCCGAGCCGCGGAACTCCTCCAACGTGCTACACCGGAAACACCTCCCATCCAAACCATGACCTTTGGCGATAGTATTGTTCAGTATGTGTGCCTTCACGACGCGCCACATATCTTGGCGATTTATCAGTTGATCGCGCAAAGTGGCCTCCTTTGTTTTCTTGGTTTATCCGAGGGCATCCCGCTCAGAGGCGCCATCGATATTGCGTGGGCCGTGGAGTTAAAGCCGGGGAATCTCTACGGAGCTGCGCCGGTCAAGGCCTACGAGTATGAATCCGAGGTTGCCGGCTATCCCCGAATTGTCGTGAGTCCGCGAACGATTCAGTACCTTCAGACACACATCCAGCACCAGCAACCGGATCAAATGAGCCTATTGGAGGCGGATGGGGCGCGGAAATGCCTTGCTTTGTTGGGTTCTGATTGGGACGGTTATGCCTTCGTTGATTACCTGAATAAGGAATTCCGGGGTACGATTCTGCCGGAAGGGGTAGACAATCTTTATCGCTCGGCCACCGAATATGTTCGATTTCAACTAGCCAAGCACCAGGCGGAAGACAACAAAATATTGGCAGCGCGATATTGGCAATTGGCGCAATACTTTGAGCGCAACAAAGGGGCATGGACATGCAATCCAACGGCCTCGACAAGCTGATGGAGGTAATTCCGGCGGCGAAGGGGGCATCTTGATCACGAAACAGACGGTTTTCATTCTTGGCGCGGGGGCAAGCGCTCCGTATGGTTTCCCGTTGGGCAAGGAGCTTGTGGATAGGATCATACACGAGTTAAATCCTGAACCAACCGACAACCGGAAGGCAATCGAGTGCATTTGTAAAGCGGCTGATAATTATTGGTCGTCTGTCGATTTGGAGGATTTCCGGAAGTCACTCGTGACATCACGCGAACAGTCTATTGATGCTTTTCTTCAACATCATCCCAATTTCATGAGACAGGGTAAGGCGGCCATCGCTTGGATGCTTTTGAACGCTGAAAGCAGCAACGCGCAATTACGGCCCAGCAAGGAGCATAAAGATAAAGATTGGTATCCGCAGCTTCGCGACTTGCTAAGCGCATCTTTTGATGAATTTCAGAACAATAAGGCAGCATTCTTGACCTTCAACTTCGACCGTTCATTGGAGCAATTCCTTTTCACTACTTTGAGTTCGCGGCAGAGCGGCAAAGCCAGGCCCGCTGATTGGGCGGCTAAACTGCGAGAATGTCTGCCGATTGTGCATTTGCATGGCGAGCTTGGGATACATCCGGCATTCGCTGAGTCAGATGACAAGGAGGTTGTTGAGTTTGGCGCATCGGTCACGCCGGCATCCCTTCGTGCCGCGAGCCGGCGAATTAGGAACGTCCATGACTCGGTTGATCTTGATAGCGATCCGGCCTTTCAGCAGGCATACAGACTTATTTCGCAGGCGGACTTTATCTGCTTTTTGGGCTTTGCCTATGATGAACGCAACATCGCGAAGCTGCGGCTTCGCCTGCATTGTAAAGGGGTTGCCGTCATTTTTGGCACTGGCATGGATTTGACAAAAGAGGAACGCGCCCGTATTCAGGAAAAGAGCATCGGCAAAATTCTGGCCGAGAGCATTTTGCCCATGGATTGCGTCACGTTTCTCCGGAATAGTCGCGCGATCCAAACAATTTACGAGAGAAGTTGACGGCAAAAGATCAAAATCATTGTCGGGCGAGTGGGTGCCGAATTCCAGATAACTTGGAGAAACAAGTAAATGCC
>JACQHI010000262.1 GCA_016199105.1 Lentisphaerota bacterium
CAGTGTTCAGTGTTCAGTGTTCGGGGTTCGGAGAAGCCGCGCGCGCTTCGTAGCGAAGGCTACTTCGCAAAGCCGCAGAAACCATATCGGATTTATTGGCCGCAAAAAAGCGCAAGTGGCGCACGAGAGAGACTGAATGAAAACTATCATCGATTTATCCAGTGCTTCGCGGGATTCTCGGATTGATGTTTTTTGCGCTTTTTGCGCTGCTAATGGTCTGATTCTTCGTTTTTGAAGAAGATTTTTATGTCAAAATCATTTACAGCAGAATCATTAAAAAGAAACCACTGGATCAACCCCGATCACCAAGCCGTAACGCGCATAACGCCGAACAAATGATTTTGTTGTCAATGATTCTGTCGATACTCCGTAACCGTGAACCCTGAACCGGACAACCTGTTCAACCGCTATTTCTTCCGGGGCGCGGCGTGAATGCAATGTCCTCGCACGGCGTGGGCGGCTTCCATCCAGGCTTCGGAGACCGTCGGATGCGCATGGATGGTGCGGGCGACTTCCTCCGCCGTCAGTTCCGCCTGGATGGCGGTGACAGCCTCGGCGATGAGTTCCGTGGCATGGAGGCCCACCGCCTGGGCACCGAGGACTTGCTCGGTTTCCGCGTCGCATATCCATTTCATGAAGCCCGTCGTTTCGCCGAGGGCGACCGTCTTGCCCAGGGCGGCCAGCGGAAACTTGCCGACTTTGACCGCCAGTTTCTTGGCCCTGGCCTCCGTCTCCGACAGCCCCGCAATGCCGATCTCCGGCGCGGTGAAGATGCAGGAGGGCACGCAGAGATCCCGCCAGCGCCCGCGTTGCCCGCACGCATTGTCCGCCGCAACCAGGCCCTGCGCGGTGGCCAGGTGGGCCAACTGGAGGCTGCCCGTGACGTCGCCGACGGCATACACCGTGGCCGCGCCGGTCTGGCAATAATCGTCAATCTCCAGACATCCGCGCGACGTGAGTTTCAGCCCCGCTTTTTCGGGACAGAGACCGTCGGTCACGGGCTTGCGCCCCACGGCCACCAGAAGCAGGTCGGCGGTGACGGCTTCCCCGTTGACTTTGCCGGCGACATGGCGTGCGTCGGCCTTGACGTCGGTCAACGGCTGGCCGGTCAGCACCTTGATTTTAAGCTTCTTCTCCATGAACATCCGGAGTGCGGACCGGACATCGGGATCGAGCATGAGCAGAATGTCGTCCAGCAATTCGACGAGCGTGACGCGCACGTCCAGTTGGGCGGCCATGCAGGCAAATTCGCAGCCCACGACGCCACCGCCCAGCACGATGAGACGCTTGGGCAGTTTCGTCAGGTCCAGAAAAGCCCGGCTGTCCACGACGCGGGCATGGACGGGCAGACCGGGGATGGTAGCGGAAACGGACCCGGTGGCCACGATGACGTGAGCGGCTTCGATGCGTTGGGCGGTATTGCCGGCGCCGGTGACGACGATCCGGTTACGGGTCTCGAAGGCGCCGACACCCGGGATCACGGTCACCCCGTTGGCTTTCAGCAAGTGGCCGATGCCGCCGCGAAGTTGTCCGACCACGGTGTTTTTGCGCCGGATCATGGTGTCGTAGTGGAAGGCGACCTTCTGTGCCTGCAGGCCGAAGTCGGCGCCCTCCCGGCTTTCGCGATACCGGCCGGCGGTGGCAATCAGCGTCTTGGTGGGGATGCACCCCCAGTTCAAACAGGTTCCACCCAACTGTTCCTTTTCGATCAGGGCCACCCGGGCGCCCCGTTGGGCGGCCCGGATGGCGGCCGGGTATCCGCCCGGTCCGGCGCCGACTACGACAACGTCATATTTTTCCATGATTCGATGTCCTCGAGCTGGTGTTTGATCCGGTTGATGAATTTCGCCGCCGCGGCGCCGTCAATCAGGCGGTGATCCGCCGAGAGCGTCATTTTCATGAGGGAACGGATGACGATGCGATCCCGAATCGCGACCGGGGTCGGCGCATGACTCGACACGGCGAGGATGGCGCTTTCGCCCGGATTGATGATGGCCGTGAAGTTCTCCACGCCCAGCATCCCCATGTTGGATATCGTGAACGTGCCGCCGGTCATTTCGTCGGGCGTCAACTGGCCGGCCCGCGCCCGGGCGGTGAGTTCGCCGATCCGGCGCTGCAAGTCGTCGAGCGACAGGCGGTCGGCATCCCGTATGACCGGGACGACCAGGCCGTTTTCCAGCGCCACGGCCATCCCCAGGTTGACGCGGCTGTTCCAGCGCACGGTCTTTCCATCGGTCGTGCTGTTGACGACCGGGGACTCTTTCAGGGCGAGCGCGACCGCCTTGAACAGAAAAGCCGTGAGGGAGCAGGGACGCTTCCGCTCCTTCAGATCCAGAACGAGGGCCAATAGATCGGTCATGTCAACGGAGACCGTCACGAAGAAATGGGGAACCGTGGTGGCGCTCTGGGTCAGGCGCCGGGCGATGACCTGGCGCATCCGGTTCAGCTCGACGGGTTTTTCGGCGACGGCCCGGCGGATAGCGACGATGCCGATGCGGCCGCCGAGTTCCTCCGGTTCGACCTCCAGGATATCGATGCGTTCCTTGAGCGCCAGCGCCCTGGCGGCGGGGGTGATGCGTTTGCGGCGATACCCGCGCTGCTCGAGGTGGAGCAGGACATCCTTTTCCGTGACGCGCCCGCCCGGGCCGGTACCCTGGATCGGTTCGGAATGGATGCCGGTCTTGCGGATCAAGGCGCGGGCCCTGGGGGAAATGCATTTCCGAGTTGTTGCCGGGGCGGCGGGAGTGACGAGTGGCGAGGGGAACACCGTTTTCGGTGAAGGCAAAGCCCCGGCCTGTTTGACCGCCGGCGCCGGTGCAGGCTTCGGCGATTCCCCTTCGGTTTTGCGGGGAGGGGGAGGCGGGACGATGGCCGGGATCGGGTCGCCGGGCTTGCCCAGGAAGGCCACGGTGGTCCCCACGGGGACCATGAGGCCCTCGGGAACGACGATTTTCAGGAGTGTCCCGTCAAAAAAGCTTTCGATTTCGAGGATCGCCTTGTCCGTCTCGATTTCGAAAATGATGTCGCCCTTTTTGACGGCGTCGCCGGTTTTCTTGTGCCATTTGACGATGGTGGATTCCTCCACCGTCTGTCCGAGCTTGGGCATCACAACGGCCTGGGCCATCGGCGTGCGTCCTCCGTTTATTCAAACCAGTTGACGGGCTGCGTTCACGATATCCCGGGCATTGGGGAGGAAGGCGGCTTCCAGGATATGGGATTGCGGGGCGATGCCGTTTTTGGCGCCCACGCGGAGCACGGGGGCATCGAGATAATCGAAGGCCTGTTCCACGATGTTCGAGACCACTTCGCCGGTGAAACTGCCGATATTGACG
>JACQHI010000263.1 GCA_016199105.1 Lentisphaerota bacterium
ATGGCGGACGCTTGTTTCGGGACGTCACCGCTGGTGAATTCGACCGACAAGCGGATTTCCGGTTTTTCATTCGAAGGACCGGGGGGCTAACGCCACCCCGCTCGCCAGGTTTATGCGACTACGGGGTTAACCCCCGGTCGCACCAACGCCGGCGAGCGAGCCTGGGCTATTCCTCGAACTTGTGCTGCGCGCGGGTGAGCCGTCGGCGGAGGTTTTCTTGCCCCAGGTACAGCTTTCGCCCCGGATCGCGGGCTTGCAGCTCGTGGCACAGGTCGACCAGGGCCCGATGGCGGTCGAGATGGTAGGGGTGCGACCGCAAGAACCCGGGCATGCCGGCGCCCGGTTCCCTGCCGCGCTCGTGCAGCTTGAGAAACAGCGCCGCGAACTCGCGCGGGTCATAGCCTGACTCGAAGGCCCACGTAGCGCCATCCCGGTCGGCCTGGGTCTCGTCCTCCGGCCGCAGCGGGCGGAGGAAGGCCTTCATCAGCAAGGCGCCGTTCTGCAGGAAACGTTCCGGCGAGGAGCCAGTTCGTCCGGAAAACGTTTCGCCCGCCAGTTTGACCTGGCGCACCATCTGCAGCTGATGACCGTGGTCGAGGTGTGACAGCTCATGGCCCACGATGCCGACCAGGGCGGCTTCGCTGCCGGCATAGTCGATCAACCCTCGATCGAAAACCAGTGTCCCTCCCGGAAACGAATGTGCGTCCGTGCTCGGCGTGTCCGCGACATAGGTGCGGATCTTGGAGTAGCGGTCGGCGTTGCGCAAGCGAGGGTGCAGCTCTTCCACCAGCCGTTGCACGTACTCGGCATCCTTGCCCCGTGTGGTCACCTTGATTCTGCGCCGCCGTAGCTCCTCCGCGTATGCCTGCCAGGCCCGCCCGCCCACCTCTTGCTCTTCACGCACGGAAACCGGAACACGGGCGATCGTTTCGCGATCGGCTTGGTTGTCGCCGCCGAAGAACTGCTCGAACATGGCCTCGAAGAAAGCCGCTGGATCCGCCACAGGTGGCTTGGCGAGCGGCGGGCCAGCGTTCTGTATCCTGGTCTGGGCGTGACTCGCCCGCATCGGCAGGGCACAGCAAGTGACCAGCGCGATCAGAGCGATCGCGAACGAGAGCTGAGAGGGTAGCGCACGTGGGATCATGTGGAGATCTGCGAACTGGACATCGGCCCCTGCCCTGAGTCTAATGGACCGGGTTTCGACGGGCAAGTAACGTCGCAGCGCGGCAGAGCAGGATAGGGGTAGGAAGGACCGGTTGTGTACCCGGTCCCCCCTCCCTCCGAACCGGACAGGCGGTTCTCCCGCATACGGCTCTCCGGTTAGTAGGTTCCTATGGATTGGACGAAACGGATATGGGCTGCATTCAGGCTCATGAACCCACGCTCCGTAAAGTAGGCGTTGGGCCAACGCTGGGTCCGAGACTGGCGTTTACGGTTCCGCCGATGTCGTTTCAGGAGCAGGCGTCGCAGACGACGACGGATCATGCCGTCGTAATCCTTGAAGATGTTCCAGTGGCAATGGCGGAAATAGTTGAACCAACCCTGCGTGCAACGATTGATGCGTTGGAGGATCACCTCCAACGACTCGCCCGATTTACGCGGGGTCAGCTCGCGGATGCGAGCGACGAATTTCCGATGGCTCTTCGCTCGCGGAAAGCGAAACTTGCCGCGAAACGCGTAGCCCAGGAACGAGAAGCTCTTGTCCCGCGCGTCCACAATGTGCGTCTTTTCCGGATGCAGCGTCAGCCCATGACCTGTCACCCATTGTCGCACCTCCGCCAGAGCGGCTTCGGCTTCTTCTTGCGTGCGGCACAGAATGACGAAGTCATCCGCGTAGCGCACCATTTGGAAGCCCCGCTCAGCCATGTGATGGTCCAACGGATTGAGGTAGGCATTGGCCAGGACCGGGGAGAGAACGGCGCCCTGGGGTACTCCGGCTTCCGGAGTCCAGGTCCGCAGTTCTTCCAAGATCCCCTGGTCAAGGAATTGCTTGACCAGCCCCAGGACACGGCGATCGGAAATCTTCTGCTGTACGATTTCCCGCAGGCGATCCTTCGGGATCGTGTCGAAGTATCCTTTCAGATCCGCGTCAACGACGTACGTGTAGCCGGCAGCGAGCAACTCTTCGACGCACCGCAGGGCCTGGTGGCAACCGCGACCATGGCGGAAGCCAAAGCTTCGTTCATGGAACGTGGCGTCCAGTATCGGCTCGATCACGTGGACCAAAGC
>JACQHI010000264.1 GCA_016199105.1 Lentisphaerota bacterium
CCTCGGAATGGTCCCGATCCCGCCCCGCGCGGGACAAGTCGGAGTCGGGACCCACGCGCGAACGACTGGCGCCGCAACCCATAAATAAATTTTTATAAAACATGCAAAAATACAACGGCTCAAGAACGACAAAATCATTTACATCAAAACCATTGAAAATGGAGAAACGAATGCCGGTCGAAATGATTCTGTCGTCAATGATTCTGTCGCACTCCCCATAGCGCTTTTTTCCTTTTTTGGTCTTTATCATAAACGTCTCTCCGGCGCACGTTGGAAAACGATTCCCATCGTTTTTTTAACGCGACAATGCTAGCCTTCCAACCGTCATGACCTTGTCAGCCAACCGCGGCGCGCGCCGGCCGTTTCATTTTTTTATTGTGCTGCCGTTTGTCGTGTATGCGTGGACGGCCGCGCGGACCGTCGGACTGCCCGATTCCGCCATCCTGATGACGGCCATGCTGAAGCCCGTCCTGAGTTCCAATGTCTGCAATCACAACCTCACCAACCTGGCGGGTTATCTCTTTTCCTTTCTGCCCGTTTCCAACCTGGTGTTCCGGCTCACGCTCGTGTCGGTGCTGTTCGGCGGGCTGGCGATCGCTTTGTTCTATGAACTCCTGTATCGGCTGGGCGCCTCCCGCCGGACGGCGGCCGGGTGCGCCGCGGTCTTCATGGTGTCGCACTCCATGTGGTGGCACGGCGCCACGGTCGAAAATTACGCGCTCAGCGAATGCCTGCTGATGGTATGTTGCCGGCTGGCGTTGCGGCTGGGAGATGTGAGTCCCCGATCAGATCGGGGCCAACGTCCCTCACGGGAGACGCTCGACAGACCTGCCCGCCCCGACTCTCCGAGAGGTCGGGGCTACGCTTCCAACGTTGCAGGCGGGGGAGAGTCGCCGGCCAGACTCCTGGCCGCGCTGTTTTTCGTGTCGGGCCTGGCGCTTTTCAATCATATCCAGAATGGCGCATACTCCCTGGCCGCAGGCGCCGTGCTCGTTCTGATTCTGCGGCGTCAACAGACGGGGCGCGGTCGGCTCGTTTTTGTGTGCCTCATGGCCTGGTTGCTGGGCGTATTGCCTTATGCCACGCTCCTGATCCATGACCTGTGGGTTTCGCCGGAACCCCTGACCACGCTGCGTTGGGCGATGGGAGGCGGCTTCATCCAACTGATGTTCCGGTACGATCTTGTGGTGGGTGTCCGTCAGCTCGCGGGCTGGATCCTGCTCCAGTTCCCTTCGCCGTTTCTCCTCGCGCTTCCCTTCGGACTTGTCTTGCTGTTCCGCGCGACGGGGTTCCCGTCTCCCCTGAGGATATTCCTGTGGATGGTTTTGGTCGTCAATCTGCTGTTTTTCAACGGCTACAAGACCTGGGACCAATTCGCGTTTTACCTGCCCGTCTTCAGCGTTTTGGCGTTGGCCGGCAGCCTGGCGGTCCTGGCGCTCCAGCGGCGCTGGGCCGGGAAGACGCTGCTCACGGGTTTTCTCCATGCCCTTCTTCTGGCCGGCATTCTGATGCCGCCGTGGGTGTATGCCCACATCGGCCGGTGGTCGCGGGGGAAGGGGTACTGGGCCGGACGCTATGGCGCCATCACCGCTTTTTATCGGGATCGTTACGATCTGACGGAATATCTCGTCAATCCGGACAAGCGGCGCTGCGATTCGTTGGACCGGTTTGTCCGGCTCTTGCTCGACCGGCTTCCGGAAGGCGCTCTGCTGGTGGACGATGCCAGCACGTATTACCAGGTGGAATTTCTGCGGGAACAGACGGGCCGGCGGAACGATCTGGAGCTGCGCCTGGTGCGCCCGCCCGGCATGGACGGCTGGGGGGAAACGCCGGCCCGGATCGCGCATGACATAGAAACCTCCGCCGCCCCCGTTTTTTTTGTCACGGATGCCGGTCCTTGCGCGAGTGTTCTTCGGTATCTGGAGCGGCGCAACGCCCGGCTGGAGGTTTTTCCGCTGGCGCCCGGTATCTCCATTCATAGGCTCCAGAGGGCATCTACTTGGCCTTCGGATCGATCTCGTTGAGCAATTCCACGCCCTTCCGTCCGTCCTTGGGGGCCGGCTTGTCTTTATAGCTGAGGGTGGCGGGGTCCAGCACGATCCTGTTCGTGGAGACGACGCCGAAACTCTTGATCCGGCCGTTCGCGGCCACACAGTCGTTCGTCTGGAGGGTGTCCGCCAACTTGACGGAAAGCGGTTTGGCGACGGTCAGGACGACGATCATGTCCGAACTCGGCTCCACCGAGGTCAATCGATAGACGCCGGGCTCCGGCGTGTCTTTCAGAATCTCGGTCACCTTCAGATAGCGAAAAGTCGTCAGCGTGTTGGTGGTGGACTTTTGGATTTCCGCTTTCTTGACCGGTGTGCCGGTCGAAAAGGCAAGCGCCAGGTCGTTGCCGTTTTTCACCGGCTCCGCCGGGCCCCGCGAGGCCGAAAGCCCCAGGAAAAGGATGAGGGCCAGGCCGCGACACAGGCGGGGCAACGTCCAACATCCAACGCCCAGCGCCCAACAACCAACATAAGAAGACGCTCGTGAGGTCATAATGTTCATTCCCGCGTTTCTCCATTTTCAATGGTTTTGCTGCAAATGATTCTGTCGTTCTTGAGTTTCATTCGCGGCTATTCGCGCCATTCGCGGGCAGTCGCTTTTCCGGCGCCGGCAAGGCGAATTCGGGACGTCGCGCGCCGGCTTCCTGGTGCAGCGACGTCGCCACGCTCGAGCCGAAAAAGATACACGCGGCCCCGCTTACAATCAAGAGGTAACGGGTCAGGCGTCGGATGCCCAGCGCCCGCAAAGCGAGGATGATCCAAAACACGGAGAACGCCACGGCGGCGATCCGGGCTCGCGTCTCTCCCGGCAGGGAAAAATGCCAGAGGAGGGGGATGCGGTACCAGGGGAGCTCCAGGTTTTCGACCTTCCGGCTTCGGGCCATGGCCAGGCGCAGATTGCGCCGCAGCGCCTCGTCGCGGCCCCCATAGCGCTCGGCGCGAAGAAACACCTCCACGGCGTCCGCCGGGCGCCCGCCCTGCAACAGGGCCGTGCCCTGATTGTAAAACAGGATTCCGCCGCGCAACCCCTCGTCAACGAGGCGTTGGTACAACCGGGCGGCGCGCAGGAATTCCTCCGGCGCCCGGGCGGAGGCCATGACCGACTGCGCCTCCTCCCAGAGAAACGCCCGTTCGGGCGTCATCCGATAGTCGTCGGATGAGGGGCGGGACTCCGAAATGACGGGTCCCGATCCGGCTCTTGCCTCGCATAGGCCAGCGAGCAACGCGACGACCAGAAGAAGGCGGAGACGGCAATTCGTATGGATCATCAACAATCCAAAATCCAAAATCCAAAATCTAAAATCCTTCATGGGATTCGCGCCTCCTTGTCGATGTCGTGAATCAGGCCTTGTAACCGGTCGGCTTCCTTCGACGGATCGAGGGGGCCCGCCGACTCCCTGCCCTGAGCGTGCCTGCTGTGAGCTTGTCGAACCAGTCGAACGGGCGTGAAGGACACGTTGAAATGACATTCAAAGAAGGCCCGGCAATTCCCGGCCGTTTGGGACGACACCGAGACGGCCAGAAGCCGGCGTTCCAATTCCACCGGTGTCAGGGACGCCGTGGATATGTCGAAGCGCTCGCCGATAAATTGCCGGAGGATGGCGCAGAGTTCCCGGCTGGCCGGGCTTGTGGCGAAGTCGGTTTTCCGCAGGCGCGCCAAGGCGCGCGCGGCGGCCGATTTTCGCCGGCGCTGCCGGCTTTCCGTCCTGAACCGGCCCCGGAGGAATCGACCCGCGATCGCCAGAACGAACAGCAACGGACCGGCCAGGGCGATGCCGCACAGTCGCGGGCTGACCAGGGATTCCGGCGGCGGCGGCGGAGAGGCCCGAAAGACGGCGGGAGAAGCCGACAACAGGTTGGGGGCCGCTTGCTTCAGTGGAGACACCGGCCGATTCGTGAAACTGCCCACCACTTGCGTGGCGGAAATTTCCGCGCCGCGCGCGACCTGGATCGGAATGGGGTCCGTGAGAACTTTGCGATAGAGGCGGTCAAGGGTGTCGAAATAGGCCGTTTCGATCGGAGGGAATTCCAGACGTCCGTCGGTTTTGGGACGGACCGTGTACACATAGCGGCGTTGGCGTTCGCCCTTGATGGTTTGCACCGTGTCATCGTAAATATCGAAGTGGGCGGTCAAATTGGTCTGCTGGCTCAGGCGGGGTGGCGTCACTTTGTCCAAGCGGATGTCGCCGCTCAGGGTCAGGGTGAGTTGAAGAGGATCCCCAATCTTGCAGGCCGCCGCATCCATCGCGGCCCGAACCAGGATGTTGGAGCCGATGGCGCCGATGTAACTGGCAGGGCGGTTTTCTTCGGGCGGGGGCACGACGCGCACGGTGGCGGCGGGGCCCACGGCGAA
>JACQHI010000265.1 GCA_016199105.1 Lentisphaerota bacterium
ACGCGCGGCGGAAGTGGATCGCCGAGAGCCCCGCGCGGTCCATGCCCACTATGACAAGCGCGCGAAAAGCATTGTAGTGGAACTCGCCACCGGTGTCATCGTGCACCTTCCGTCTTGGCTCTTACAGGGACTGGAGGACGCTTCCCCTCAGGAGCTTGCTGCTATCACGCTCTCGCCCCAGGGAACCGCGCTGCATTGGGAGAAGCTCGACGCAGATTTTAGCGTTGCCGGGCTGCTGGCTGGCGTCTTTGGGACACAGGCGTGGATGGCCGAGGTTGGGCGCAAAGGGGGACGGGCGAAGTCCGCCGCAAAAGCCGCCGCCGCCCGGGCCAATGGGCAGAAGGGAGGACGACCACCGGTACACACCGCAGACCGAACAGCCAGAGGACACCGGCGCGCGTGAAGTCACGCACCATGCGCCGTCGAGAGGACTACGGGACAGAGTGAGAAGGAAATCGCATGGACCAACACTTCACCAAAGAGGAAGCCGAGGCCAAAGTAGGCAGACCGATCCGCACCTTGGTTGCATGGTCGGGCGTGCCCCAAGGTACGACCTGCACAGTAATAAGCGCGCCCCCGATCTGCCTTTTTTCTCACACCCTGGCGTCGCTATTTTCTGCGTTCACGGATTTCTGACAGTTCAGAATCCTCGATCAGGATGCCGGCTGCCTGGAGGTCGTCTAGTTTCTGCTCGCTGTAGCCGAGGTATTGACTCAGGATATCCCGATTGTCTTCACCGACCATCGACAGAAGAGGCTGAAACTCAACCTTGGTTTCGGAGAACAAGTAGGGAACCTTAGGCATCGGAATTTCTCCGTAACCAGGAACGTTGAGATTCTGTAGCGCACCGCGTCCCTCGCCTTTGATCAGTTCGACCGTCTGACGCAGATCCAGCACCGGCGCGGCCAGATAATGCCGGTCGAGCAGGAACTTCAGCACCTCTTCACGGCTGCCAAGCGAGCGGAACCATTCTTCGATGATCGGCTCAAGCAAGTGTCGATTAGCCCAGCGGGCGGAGGAGGGATTAAAGCGCTCGTCGGTCAACAGTTCGGGTTTGCCGATATCCTTGGCGAAGCGCTCCCACTGGTGGTTCAGCACCGTGAATACAATCCAGCCGTCGCGCGTCTGAAACAGCCCGCACGGCGTGGCGCCCGGACGATGGCGCCCAGTAGGGCCGGGATTGTAGTCCCCGTACGTGAACAGATTCTGCATCAAGAAGACGTCATGAATATGGAAGACGCATTCGTAAAGCGCCACGTCGATATACTGTCCGATCCCCGTGCGTTCGCGGTAGTACAGCGCGGCGAGCACAGCCGCGACGCCGTTGACGCCGCCGCCGCCATCGGCCAAGTACATGCCGGGATAGACCGGCGTGCCGTCCTCAGTTCCGGTCAGATGCAACAGACCCGACAACGCTTGCGCGGTCATATCATTGCCCGGCAGGTTGACGCGTGAACCTGTCTGGCCGAAGCCGGAAATCGCGCACATGATGATCCGCGGATTGCGCGCCTTGAAGGCTTCGTAGGTGAGGCCATATTTACTTAATACCCCGGGAGTATAGTTTTCGATCACAACATCGAAATGGTGCGCCAGTTCGATCACGATCGCCGCACCTTCAGGCCGTTTGAAATCGATACAGAGACTGCGCTTGCCGCGGTTGTAGTAGACATAGGTGGGTGCCTGCCCCTCCACTCTGGGCGGAAACCCGCCGCGGCGAGAGTATTCCCCACCCGGCGGCATTTCCAGCTTCACGACCTCGGCGCCGAGATCGGCGAGCATCCGGCCTAAAGTGGGACCGGCGATATATTGCGTAATGTCCAAAACGCGTACGCCGGTAAGGTTTTGGGGCACAGGTTCAGCCATCTGGACCTCTCTCTCCGCTTGTAGGCAGGACGGCAGATTGATGCCGCGCCGCCGATGGGCCGGGGCATTGTCCGCTAGCGTCCCTTGAACTCCGGCGGCCGCTTTTCGATAAAGGCCTGGGCGGACTCCCGAAAATCCTCCGTCAGGTGCAACCCCAAGCCGCCGGTGTAATAGGTGCACTCCTCTTCCATGCGGCGGGCGAACCAGCGTGACACGCGTACATTGGCCCGTACGGAAAGGGGCGGGTTGGCCATGATTTCCTCCGCCAATTGCTCTGCCCCTGCGACCACCTCGCCCGGGGGGGTGACGCGGTTGACTATGCCGAACTGCGCCGCTTCCTCAGCGGAAAAATACCGCCCGGTCAGGGCAATCTCGGTGGCGAAGCGGCCGCCGCCCCAGAACCAGGTGGTAGCCCAGTGCTGTGCCCCGGCAAGGCCGC
>JACQHI010000272.1 GCA_016199105.1 Lentisphaerota bacterium
CGAGTTGCTGGACCTCTCCATCCAGGCTTCCCGGTTCCGCTGCGGCACTCGCGTCGCTCACAAAAGAGCCCCCAAAGAAAACCAGCGCCTTTGAACGACACCGAATCGCAGATGCGCCCAGGATTTCACGCGTTCGATCTTTTCAGTTGCGCATTCTAGGGGTTTGAATATGATGGGCTTCTTTTTTCTCGGCAGGCCGTTCCCGTGAGGGATCCCGCCGCTGGCGGGACAGGCGTTGGCCTCGCCCGCGTCGTGCGGCTCATGTGACGGGACTCATGTCCGCGCCCATCGTCTATCGGTCAGGACACCAGGTTTTCATCCTGGGAAGAGGAGTTCGACTCTCCTTGGGCGCGCCATGGCAACGACCTCCGTCACAGCGATTGTCCGCCGCCCACCGGGAAGAAGCCCGCGCCACCCCACTGAACACCCCACAGGATGATGGAGCCATCCAACGATCGGATGAACCAAGAACCGGTGGTTTCCTCATACACGGCGAGGTCCGTTTTGCCGTCTCCGCTGTAATCCGCCGGCACGGGAACCAGCCCCGCCCCACCCCAATTCAAGCCCCAGGCCAGAAGCGTGCCGTCCAACCGCTTGATAAACCAGTAACCGGACGGCTGATGATAAACCGCCATATCAAACATCCCATCGCCGTCATAATCTCCCGGAATGGCGATGAAACCCGCGCGACCTCCCCAGTTATTCGCCCAGGCAAGCACCGATCCGCCCACGGTGCGGATATACCAGTTCCACGTGTTGGTTTCAGACACGGCCAGATCCGCCTTCCCATCTCCATCGTAATCCCCATAGACCGGAGCAAAACCCGCTCCGCCCCAGTTGTCATCCCAGGCGATGAGCGTTCCCTCAACGGAGCGAATGTACCAGTTGCCCGTGTTTTGATCGAAAACAGCCATATCCGCGGCCCCATCCCCGTTAAAATCGCCCCGGACAGGAAGGAGGCCGGGGCCTCCCCAGCTTTCCCCCCACAACAGGATCGAGCCATTAAAGTCCTGGATATACCAGCGGCCTGTTGTCTGTGAATAGACCGTCAAATCCGCCTGTCCATCGTTATCGTAGTCGCCGACCATCGGCGTCATTCCGGGCCCTCCCCAAACCGTACCCAACGCAAGGGCCGCTCCATTGACTCCCCGGACATACCATTCGCCCGTCGCCTCCCGATACACTGCCAGATCCGAGCGGCCATCCGCATCGAAATCATTCGCGCTGCCGAACACCACCGGCGACGATTCGTCGACATGCACCTGCGTGCCGCCCACGGTGACATTATTACCCGCATCCGGATCCGCCCAGCTCGACGGCCACAAATGCTGGACACGCGCCATCGCATAATAGACGCCTCCATTCAAGGGAGGAATGGTGACCTCCGAACGCTCGGCGGAGGTGAGCGTGACGCGCGCGGCCCCGCCGACATCCAGATTCACATCCGTCACCTTGCCGCCCATCCAGATATCGTTCGTGTCGCCAAAGGTGGAATCCGTGGAAAGATAGAAGTCGAGGGCCACGTGGGTATTGGGATATTCGAGTTTATTGGGGCCCTGGTTGCCGAGTGAGACGGAAATGGCTTCCGGATGACGGCCCGGAGCCGTCCAAACGGGGAGAAAGACCATGTCGGATACCGACACATCGGCATTACCCGCCGCCTTGTACCCCGTGTCGGCCTCGCTAAAAGCGCTGGAAAACGTGGCGTTCTTCGCTTTCACCCAGTAGTAATAGAGCGTGCCGGCCGCCGCCGATACATCGTCGAAACGGTTGGAGGATAAATACGTCAGCCGACTCGACGCCGCCGATTCTCCGTCGGCGCTTCGCCAGACTTCATAGGTTGTCGCGGCCGTCGTCAGATTCCAGGTGATGCGCACGTAGTTGGTGCTCGCGCCATCGGTCGCCGAGACCCCCACCGGCGGCTCCAAGGCGCGCCAGCCGAAATCGGAACCGCTCAACCCGCTGATACCATACGGATTGGACGCCTTGACCCAGTAATAATAGCGTGTGCCGATCTCGGCCGTGACGTCGATCAGATTGGTTTCCAATGCGGTCGTCAGAAGCGTCGCGACGCTGGAATCGATGGTGCCGTTTCTCCAAACCTCATACCCCGTGGCGGTGTTCGCCGCATTCCAAGAAACGCGAATGGAATCGGTGAAGGTTCCGTCGCTCGCCGAAACGCCGCCGGGCGCCAAGGGCGGAGTCCCCCCCGTATCGGGCTGACTGTAATCGCTCTCGCCCCGCGGATTTTTGGCTTTCACCCAGTAATAATAAGTCAAGCCGCGCGTGACAGCCGTGTCGTCATAGTCGGTTTCGCTGAGACCGGTCAGCCGGGTGGCGAGCGCCGTGTTGGCATTGGTGGCCCTCCACACCTCGTAATCCGTCGCCTCAGCGGGACCGGTCCAACTGACATGAATCTTGTTCGAATAGGCGCCATCGGAGGCCCCCACATTGGTCGGAGCCGCCAGCGTGCGCAAGCCCCAGTCGAACGCGCTCAAGGCGCTTTGCCCGTAATCGTTGTTCGCCTGCACCCAGTAGAACGAATACGTCAGCGTGGCGCTGCCGGTGTCGTAATAGTTCGTGGTTGACACGGAGGCGATGTTCGTCGCTCCGGCCGACACGTTGGTCGAACTCCGCCACACCTGGAACGTGGCGGCATTGGTGGGAGACACCCAGTTGACGCGAATGTAATCGGGGGACGCTCCGTCGGACGCCGTGAGCAGCAGGGGAATTCCGGGCGGCGTGGATCCAGGATCCGACAGGCTCGTGTCGCTGGTGCCATAAATATTCTGGGCCCTGATCCAATAATAATACCGGGCGCCGGTTACGATATTGGCGTCGTCGAAACTGGTGCCGACGATGCCCGAAACGACATAATCGACCAAGTTGTTGGAATTGATGGTGGCGCGCCAGAGCTCGTAATTGATGGCGCCGACCGAAGCCGCCCAAGTCACTTGAATCTTGTTGGTGAACGTGCTGTCGGAGGCCGAGATGGTGGCCGGCGGTGGAGGCAGGGTTCCCCCGGTATCCATCAGGCTGAACCCGCTGGTGCCGAATGCCCCCTTGGCCTTGACCCAGTAATAATAGACCAGGCCGCGCTCGACGAGTTCATCCAGATAACTGGTCGCGGAGATGGTGAGGATATTGGAGGCGGTCTGCGTGTTGTTGGAACTGTTCCGCCAGATTTCATACAAACTGACGTTGGTCACGGGCGCCCATGAAATCTGAATCGAACTCACGAAGGCGCCGTCGCTGGCCGCCACATTGGTGGGCGCGGACGGCGCCGTGCTGTACCCGGCATTTCCCGAATGGAGCATGTCATGCGAATACATCGGCCAGGGGCCGGTCGAAATGGGAGACGCCCCATAAATCGCATACAGACTGTTCCCCGCGCCGATATAGACCGTTCCCTGGCGATCCACCACGGGAGAACAAGGCCCCACGGCATTGGGGCCAAACGAATACTTCCACACCACAGCGCCGGCAGCGCTGTAAGCGTAAAGACTGGTCTGGCCGCCGATATAGACCATTCCGTTTTCCGCTATGAGCGGAACGGATCCATTCGCGCCATCGATTGTCCATGCCGCGTTGGTGGTGCCATTCGTCATAAAGCTCTTCACACCCGCCGAGGTGCCCACATAAATCAACCCGTTGGACCCCACCGCCGAAGCGGTGTAGGGAGGCAGACCCGCATCAGGCGAAAACCAGTTGGTGGTGCCATTGGCGATGTTCAAGGAATAAAGAAGGCAACCCACCGTTCCAATTCCAATATAAAGATTCCCATCCTGGTCCAACGAGGGACCACTGTAAGTATTCGTGATGGCGAACGTTCGATTCAATGTTAAATCGGGATTAAGCACATACACATTATTGCCGCCCAACGCCCCGGCGCAAATCAAACCGTTGGTTGTTACCGCCATGGCGGAGAGCGTTTCCCCGCCGGTGGGAAACGCGTTTGTTCCTGTTGTTATCGTTGTTAACGTGCCGTTGGCCGCATTGACGGTCTTGATCCAATTGGGAGAAGAGGCGACAACAATGGATCCGTCGGCGGCGATCGTCGGCTGAGCCTTGATGGTGCCGCCGGCGAGGAAAGCCCATTTTTCCGTTCCGTCGGGGTTGATGGCGTAAAGCGTGGACCCCAGCGCCACATAGATCGTGCCGTTCGTGTCCAACACCGGCCCCATTTGATACATGGAGCCGGCGTAAGGCGCTGTGGGAAACTGGGGGTAAATCCAGTTGGTCGTGCCGTTCGGCGACAGGCTGCACAGGTTGAGGTTGGACGCGATGAAATAAATATTCCCGTCCATGCCGATGGCCGGCGAATTGACCACACCGGGGGCATCCACCTTCCATTTAAGCCCCCCATAAACCATGCTGACGGGGAATTTGGACACCACCACGTCGGCAGCGCCCCCGGAATAACGGGGCCCAACCGCGTAATCGGTCAACGGATAATCCTGGGAAGCCGAGAAGCCGGCCACATACAGGTAATTGGAATTGCCGGCCAGTCCCATCAATTGATCGTCGCCGGAACCGCCAATGAACGTGGAGGCGATCACATTCGTGAAAATCCTGTAAAATTTGCTCACGAACCCGTCTTTCCCGCCGTTGGGAATCCGATCATAGACATTCGCCGTCGTGGGAAAACCCGGCGACTCCGTGTATCCGGACAGGACCACGAGCGGGTTGGTCGCAGTCAGCGTCGGTTGCAGAAAAATGCTTCTCACCACATCCTCATAGGCATCCCCCATGTAAGTCGAGCCCTGCAGGGTCACCAGCCGATAGTCGAAAACGGCGGCACACCCGTCGCCGTTCCCCCCGTAAATCTGGCGGTACGAACTGGCATTGACCGGGAAGTCGCCCGAAAAGGTGGATCCGCCAAAATAAATATTGCCGTTGGCGATTCCATCCACTGCCACGGAATAACCAATCTCCGCGTTGCCGCCGCCCATATAGGTGGAGCACAGGATCGCGCTCAACGTCGGCGACATTTTGGTCAGAAAGGCATCGGAACCGCCGCCCAGGGCGACATCGTACGACGCGGCATAGACATTATTGACGGGAAAATTGGCCGAGGCGGTCGTGCCTACGGCCACAACGCTCGTCCCTCCCGAAAGGGCCATGCCATAAACGGTGTCATCCCCAATCCCCCCCAAAAACGCGGAACTTTGAAGAATCATGTCAGAGTCGAATCGGGCGACGATCCCGTCCCGGCCCCCATTGTTCGTGAGACAGAACGAGCTGGCAACGGGAAAGTTGGTCGAATCCGTATAACCGCCGACGCAAATGTTGCCGTTGTTCTGAACCGCGATCGCCTGCAGAACATCGTTGAACTCGCCCCCGATATAGGTGCTGGCGTTGATGGCCGACAACGTGCTGTTCAGCCTCGTCACAAAGCCGTCTTGCGCCCCGTTGTTGGTGAAACTATACGCTAGAAACGTGACGGGAAAATCCAGAGATTCCGAATAACCGGCCAGGTAAACTTCACCACCGCCGCTGACGGACATGGCCAGCGCAACATCGTCGCCGCCCCCCCCCAGGAAAGTTGACGCCAGCAAGTTGGTCATATCGCCGTCAAATTTGGAAACAAACACATCATAGGTTCCTCCGTTGAAGGTGCGATCAAAGCCGAGCGTCGTTGTGGGGAAATTGGTGGAAGAGGTCGTATACCCGGCCACAAAAACATTGCCGTTACTATCCACGCCGATAGCAGCGCCATAATCGGACCCGCCGCCGCCCAAAAACGTCGAGGCCATCAAAGGATCGATAATCACGGGCAACGCGGCGTCATGCGCCCCCACCTGGAAGCGATACGTGTCGCCCTCAACTTTGTATGCCACCGATACGGGCGCCTTCCGCCCCTCCTTCTCCTGATAAGCGATCGGAGCGCCAAATTGCACAACGCCGAACGGCGTATCCACACACAGTTCGCCTGTGGCATCCACCGACAGTTCATCCGCCCCTTCCACAGCAACACGAATGACATCCGGGGATGCGCCGGGTTGAACGACAAAGAACTTCTCGACGTTGTTGCCATACGCCCGAACGCGCATTTCAACACCGGGATAGACTTCGCCCATACTGACCCAATGAAAAACAGGCGCATCCCGCAACCAGCGATTTTGATCCTGACCGATGAAATAATTGACGTGAGTCGACGCGGGTGATTCGCCACGGGGATTTCCCCGGCTTGCATCGCATAAACGCTCCACCAGCACGCTGGCCCCGGCCGGCTTTCGTCCGGACTCGAATTTCAGGATGGAATGGACGAGTTCGCCCTGAGCGGTCACATACACCATTCCGCCGAATGTCCTGGCAAAGAAACGCACCTCGGAGTCCGGAATCTGGCCTTGATTCAAAACAAACGGAACGGATGCCCCCCCCGCTTTCTTGTCCCGCGCGCTCCCGCCTGCAGCGTTGTGCGCAGCACTGCGGGCAAGTGTCCCGCGTGCTTGTCCCGCGTTTCGCGGGATCGCGGGATCGCGGGATTCGCTCGCTGATGGCGTCGCATCTCGAGCAATGGAAACGCCGGTCGCGCAAAAAAACAGCCCCCACAAAAGAATCCACCCGGCGCTTCGCGAGATACATGCGACCGTACACTTCCCTCGAAGCAAGGGTCTTGTCCACTGCTTCACGAGACAAACAATGGCATGTAGAGAAAATAAATACATATCAGTTGTTTTTTACCACATTGACGTTTAAAGATCAATTCCTTTTCGGCATCTTTTTCGAACTCTCATCGGCCGCTCGTGCTTCGTAGCGAAGGGGCTTCGCCACTTCGCAGAGTAGCAGCGGCCTGGAAGCCAGGCCCGCCCCACGGCACACCCCATTGCAGGATGGCGCCGTCCACCGTCCGGATGTACCACAAGCCGTTCCCATACACCGCCAGGTCGCTCGCGCCGTCCCCGTCGAAGTCCCCGCTCACCGGC
>JACQHI010000278.1 GCA_016199105.1 Lentisphaerota bacterium
GCACTATCGGCCGAGACCGGTGGAGACATTGCAACCGAGGGGCCCGCGACGGTCGGCGCGGGCAGCGCGCTCGCGGACGGCACGGCGGCAGGCGCCGGTGCTGAGGGGCGTCCCACGGACTCCGGCCGCTTAACTACCCCCGACTTCGACGGCGACACTGGAGCCGACGCACCCAGCGAGGCATCGTAGACCTTCTTCGCCTGCGGATCGGTGAGGCACGAAAACGCCTGCGCCAGGCGGTTCATCGCGTGCGTGACCTGATCCGGATGATGGAGCTGATAGTGGCGCAGGCGGGCGAGACGGTCGTGGACGCGGTCCTCAATCTTGCGTATGTCGGTCTCGCCGACGGGAAGGCCGAGGAGAACGTAGTGGTTGGGCGGCCAGCTCTCGGAAGGCAATTCGAGCCATTTGCAGATCAATTCCGGTTCCATGTTGCATCCCGAGAAGGCAGTCCCACCCTGGGCTGATGAATACCACTGGCGATTCTGATGTTTTGGGCTTGCCCGTTTTTCGTGGTTTTGTTGCGCTCGGCTTGGAGCCAGGAGGGCCTCGGTAACTTGTGGATAAGGAGATCCCCATGAGCGCAGCCGGTCAGGACGACCGCAAGGTCCAATATACGACGCCCGCGCGGGTGCAAGCGTGGTTCTTGCAGAGGAGTCGCGATAACTGGAAGAAGAAATACATGCAGCAGAAGGCAGACGCCAAACGCTTGCAGAATCGTGTGAACGACGTAACCAAGAGTCGCGAAAAATGGCGCGACGAAACCGAGGAGTTAGGCCAGCGCATTCGCGAACTGGAGAGCGAGAATGCCGCCCTGCACGAGCAGTTGGCGGCCTTAAAAAAAGATGGACAGCTCCGGACAGCTGGACTTGCTCCATGATGAGCCGCCGGGCGTGCACGGCTACGGCGTTGATACGATCTGCCTGTTCCTGCGCCTGGTGATGCAGGGCGTCTCGCTGCGCGGCGCGGCACGCGTGCTGGCACTGATGTCCGAGGCGTTCGGCTGGTCCATCGATATTCCGGATTGGACCACGGGTCGACTGTGGTTGATGCGCGTCGGCCATGCGATGTTGACGATGCCCCTGGAAAAGGCCGACGATTGGGCGTGGCTGATCGATCATTCGGTGCAGATCGGCCAGGAGAAATGCTTGGTGATCCTGGGGATTCGCTTGCGCGATTTGCCCCCGCCTGGCGAATGTATGCGGCATCATGACCTGCGTTTGATCGCGTTGCTGCCGCGCGTATCGTGGACGCGCCCAGAGGTGGCGGCGGTTCTTGAAGACGCGGTCGGGCGTACCGGCGTGCCGCGCGTGATCGTGAACGATCACGGCGTCGATTTGCACGGTGGCGTGGAGATTTTCCAGCAGCGGCATCCGTCGACGAAAGAGGTCTACGACATCAAGCACAAGACCGCCTGCCTGCTGAAACATCGCCTGGAGAAGCACCCGCGTTGGAAGGAATTTCAGCATCGCGTCGGGCAAACACGTTGCGCGGTGCAGCAGACGGAGATGGCGTTCCTGGTGCCGCCGGCTCCCAAACCCAAGGCGCGGTTCATGAACCTGCAGCCGCAATTGGAGTGGGCGGACGGCGTGCTCGACATCGTAGACAAACCGCCCGCCACGGTGCTCCAATGGGTGACGGCCGAGCGTTTGCGGGACAAGCTGGGTTGGCTGTCGGACTTCACCGACGCGGTATCGGAGTGGTCGGAATGGCAGCAGGTGATGAATGTCGCCGTGGAGTACGTCGATCGCCAGGGGATCTCGCGTGCTGCCGCGCGGGGGCTGTGTGGGCAACTGCCGCGCCCGTTCGCCCATGCCAGCACCGATGCACTGGCGAAGGAGTTGGTGTGTTTCGTCGCCGCGCAGGGCAAGCAAACCCGGCGTGGCGAACGTTTCCCCGGCAGCACGGAAGTGTTGGAATCGTGTTTCGGCAAGATGAAGGTGCTGGAAAAACAACAGTCGCGCGGCGGCTTCACGAGCCTGGTGGTCTCCTTTGGAGCCATCTTGGCAAACACCACGAGCCAGGCAATTCAAGCGGCCCTGCAGCATAGTGACACCAAAGCCGTCTACCAGTGGTGCAAGGAACATTTGGGAACCACCCTCTTCGGCAAACGCAAGCTGGCCTTCGCCGAGAGCGCAACAAAAGACGGATGAAAGCAGCTGTCTGTTTTCATCAGCCCAGGGCAGGAGTCAGGGTCGGTGCGACCAATCCGCGTGTTCGGATGACACGGGTGGCACCGCCAGGAATGGGTTTGGGCCTGGTTTGCAGCAACCGTTTCGGCTTGACAGGTTGCGGGGGGCGGCTAGGCTGGAACCTACCATTCCGCCGCATGGAAGGGACGCCGTTGCCATTTCTGCCGAGTTGTGCATCGATGAGGTTTCTATGAGTAC
>JACQHI010000279.1 GCA_016199105.1 Lentisphaerota bacterium
AGGCCCTCGCCGACGCCGAGACCTACCGGCTGAAGACCGTGGCAGATGGCAAGGCCTACGATCAGCGTGAAGTCGGCAAGGGCATCGCCGACGCCTACAAAGCGCAGGCGCAAGTGCTCGGGCCGACGGCAACAGCCGCGATCAAGCTGATGGATGAAGTCGGGGTCAACAAGGTGAAGATCACCCCCGATATTCTCATCGCCGCCGCGGGTGGCGACCAGGGCACGTCAGCCCTGCTATCGACGTGGCTGGCCCAAACGGTGGCCAAGGGCCTTCAGGAAGGCAAGAAGGGCGAACCTGGCGCATAGCCGACCGTCACGTACCGACGACTGTTGGCACGCCCAAGACCGACAACATGAAACCCACCGGCCTTAGCGTCATCGACCGCTCCGTTCATTTCCTGGACGAGCCCCCGGAGCTGTGGAAACACGCGCGGCCCGCCCCCCTCCCCCCCTCTTGCCTGTCCGCGCGCGTCAAACCGCCCTCGTTTCCACGGAAGATGAAGGCGCCCTGGGGCGGGGACAATGTGTATGGAGGCGTTCCCTGCTATCAGGAGCCCGGGAAACCCTGGATCCTTGGCGTCGGTTACTTCTGCGGCTATGGCGCCGACACCGGCACCGGAGCCACCGATTACCGGGCCTTCTACACGGTATCGAACGACGGCGGCCGGACTTTCTGCGAGCCAAGACCCGTTATCGCTCAGGGCTCGGAGTTTGACCTCATGCACCCCTTGCCGGGCGCGTGGGTCGGCAAGAACTCCTGGGCTTTCACCGACGCCATGCTGACCAATCTCGCCAGCAACGGCGACCTGGTTCTGCCGTTATTCTCATGCCTGACCACCCGCGCCGCTAACGGCGACGTCATCGCGCCATTTACCCTATGGCCCCTCGACGCGGACGGAACGCTTCACCGGGTAAAAGAAGTCGTCGGCGAACCCTGCGATTTCTGGACCTCGGGCGCGCTGATCGGACGATGGACCCCGGACGGATCCGATATGCTCTGGGACATGGGGCAGCTTGCAAGAGGCGACGACCACGAGTCAACCCGCGGCTTGTGCGAGCCCGCCATTGCCGAGCTGAAACGCAAGGGCGAATTCATCATGGTCATGCGCGGCGCGAATCAGCGCTCGTCCAATCCGGACCTGAAGGGATACCGTTGGATTTCATATTCCGGAGATACTTGCCGGACCTGGAGCAAGCCCGTGCCTTGGACCACGACGGACGGCAAGGCGTTCTTCAGCCCGGCCTCGTGTTCCGCGTTTCAGCGATCCGGCAAAAACGGCCGCCTCTACTGGATCGGCAACATCGTCCCGTCCAATCCCATCGGCTGTAATCCGCGCTGGCCGCTGGTCATTGCCGAGGTGGATGAAGACAAGAAGGCCCTGGTGCGTGAAAGCATTCTCGTGATCGACACCTGGAATCCGGCGCACGACAAGGAGCTTCTGGAGTTGAGCAATTTCGCCGCCTGCGAGGATCCGGACACCGGCCACATCCTGATCACGCTCAAGCGCGTGGACTGGCACGCGACCGGTTATTACAACTGCGCCGCCAGCTCCGCGGACTGGTTCTCGCCGCCGTGGGAGAGGTTTCCGTCCTGCTGGTACCTGGTTGCAGTCCCGGAAGCATGAGGAACGCTCGGACAGGGAAATCAGAGTCGTAGGTCCCATCTCCGAATGGGACCTTGAAGATTGGGTCAACGGTAAGGAGATCTGAACGATGAAGACAGGACTTGACGATGTTTCTTCGCTTGAGTAACTTGTTGGTAGTTCACACTGTTTCAGTTGTCGGCAAAAGCAAAGGTTGATACATATTGCGTTCGCAATTGAGCATGAACCGGTTCTGCACTATCATTCTTCATGTCAAGAGCAGGAGGTGACTGATGACCGCAATTCTCGATAAGGTAGAGCAAGAGGCGCTGAACCTACCAAGAGAGGAGCGCGCATTCCTTGCCGACCGTCTTCTGAGTTCGCTGGGCGGCGAGGTTCTTAGTGACGTCGACACCGCATGGGTCGCCGAAGCAGAGCGGCGCTACGGCGAGTACCAAGCTGGAAGGCGGCAACCTATTCCGGCGGCAGATGTTTTCGCCGAAGCAGATCGGCTGCTCGGATGAGCGGCGTTGGGTTCGATCCTGATGCACGCGCTGAGTTTCTTGCCGCCGTTGAGTACTACGAAGAGAGCCAGATGGGTCTTGGCCGACGCTTCCGCGAGGCCGTGGAAACGGAGGTTGAGAATATCGGCGCTATGCCCTTTCGTTTCCGAGTGCTTCACGCGCCGTTCCGGCGCTGCCTCATCCCGAAGTTTCCATACTCCATTATCTTCTCAATCGAGCCCAGCTTTATTCTGGTCATTGCCGTGGCCCATGCGAAGCGCAAGCCCGGCTACTGGCATGACCGCATCGAGAAATACCGTTAAGTGACATGTGTCATCATGGCCAACATTCGGCAAAGGTGTAGCCTGCCGATCAGGAGGGCTTTATGGAAATCAACGTCAACAAGAAGTTCATCGTCAACGGACACGAATACGGCCGGGTGGAGGACATGCCCGAGGAGCTGCGCCGGGCTTATGAAAAGGCGATGGGCGGCGCCTCAGGCCGCAACCCCGCGATCGTGAAAACGAACATCGTTTTCAATGGGAAGGAATACCAAAACGCGGACGATATGCCCGAGGAAGACCGCCGCCTCTATGACATGGCCATGGCCGCCGTCAAAGCGGGCGATCCCGCCGCAAGTCCGGGCCGGCGCCCCCCGCCCTCCAACGGCATGGAGATCAGGGCTTCCCTTTCCCGGAAAGAGCCGACGCTCTCCATCCATTTCGGCGGGAGGGCATTGAACATCATCATCGGCATCCTGATCCTGCTGGCCCTGCTCTACCATTTCGGCCGTTCCTATTTCATCCCGTAGCTGTCAATTCCTACGGCGCGCCTTCGACGATCGCAGCCGCGACGCGGCCGCCCAGTTCGCGCCATGCGCGAGGCCCGACCGTCGCGCGCCGGTGCGTCGTGTGGTAGGCCGCTTCAAGGGTGAACGCGAACGTGCCATGGGCCTTCTGAAGAAAGCCGGCCAGGGAACGCTCGAAGTCGTCGTGGAACCAGTCGGGATATGAGCGCGTGAGGTCGGCGGAGATTTCCGTCGCCGGGGACTGCGCGCTTTTCCGCACGATGCGCCGCACGATCGCCCGCAAACCCTCGGCAAAACCGCCGGCCGCGTTCCGGCCGACTGAGCATTCGATGAAATGCGTCCTGTCCGCCGTGGGCGCGTGGCAGTCAACCGCGATGAGCGGCGCTTGCGGCAACGCGGCCAGATATTCCTGGTAACGCCGGATTTCAGAATGTTGCGGTTCCCCGCTCCATCCCATCCAGAAGTCAACGGGCGGGGTGTCTTTTCCGTAAGCGCCGGTGACCACGCCATCGACGTCCACAAACGGAATGGCGCGCACCGCCAGATCTCCATCCGCGTCCATCAGGCGTTCCAGCAGCCCCTCGAGAACAAAGGAGCCGGGAGTCTCGCCCGCATGGCTCCTCGCCGTGAGCAGGATCACCGACCGGCCTGTGCCGAACTCGCAGACGAACAAGGGTCGGCCGCCCGCGCTCGAACCCAGCGGGACAACCCTGGCGCCTCTCCGCGCGAGACGCCTGCGAAAAAACCGGTCCCAGTCCGCGAGCTGGTAGGGATGGCAGAACGCGATCTCGGTGGGTTGCCCGCGGCAGGCGACCTCGAACAGGAAAACGTCCGCCGTCCGGTCCGACTCGGTCGGCGGAACGCGCCGCCACGCCGAGGCGTCCGCCCGCCGGAACACGGGACGGACCTGCGGCGCAAACGGCCAGCACAGCGCCCGGTGGGCCTCGACCATCTCGCACCGGAGCACGTCGCAGCCGGGATCCTCAACCCGGAAATGGAACCACATCGTGTACGGGCCGCCCCCCGGATCCGCCGCGAATCGCAGGCAATCCGGCGCGACCGCCTCGAATCTCAGTCCGTTCCCCCCGGGAAAGTCAGTAATGAAGTTGTTAGCCATAGCACCAATCCTCAAAAGGGAATGGCAAGAACAGGTCTGCTTCTCCTTTTCCCTCGTCCGCAAAGAACTCGCCGCCTCGAAGTCCCGCTTTCTCCTGATTAACCTGCTGTCTGAACGGGACCGACTCTTGCCTTTACAGCCAACGTGGGTACGCGAATCCGCATCCAGAGCGACGCTGGCTACGTTCGCGTACCCACGTTGGGACGGATATGATTATGGTCTTCATGTGCTTCGAACGTTAATGCCGTGGATCAGCGAGCTTGCGAGCCGTACCGCTGAAAGTGTTGTTAACCGTCACATGCATGTTTCGAAACCGACCTGCTTCAGAGTCTTTTGATCGTACGCAAATATCCTGACGTGCCCCAAGGAGGCATCTGACTCGGCGATCTCCCATTTCACGACAACGATCCAAATGGGGTCGTTGTTCAAACTGGTCTGGTATGCCCCCACAGGGAGATAGGCCAGTTCCCCAGCAGAAGAGCGGATTTTTTCAAGGACCTTTTGCAGAGAATCAGCATCCATCTTGCCGGTTTGTGCCTTTTCTACGAGGGCATCGGCGAATGACTTGAAGTTTTGTTTCCAGTCTTTCGTTCCGTATGAAGCGAACTGTTCCTCTTCGGGTTTGTTTGCGAACTGGTTCCAGAGGAACTTCGCCCTCTGCGCATCTTCCGATGGCAGCACGACGGTCAGATTCGTCACAACCACGACACTTGGTCCGGGCTTTTCTTCCTCCGCCCATGTCGTCGATAACAAGGCAAGAAGGATTATTATTCCAAGTAGTGTCTTCATATTTTCGCCGCCGAACGATCAAGGTGAAAATCCGGCGCGATTATTACCGGTGACCTCCGACATTTGGTTGGAAGTCTTTTTCCTTTCAAATGTTCCGGTCAGGCCCGCAATCCCCTGAGTCAAGTGCCCGTCTACTTCTAAAACAAGCCAGGCTCGGGCGGTCCCCTTATCGAAGTTGCCTTTTGGACCAAATAGTTCGATGTCGAAGGTCGCCTTGTATTTCCCTTTCTCATCCTCGGAGACGAAGCGCATCGTGATAACATCCGGTACTATTCCGCGTTGGATGTTGGTGAGCGGAAAGCCTTTTTCGGCTGAGCTGATCAAGCCAGCTTGTGGGTTCTCGCCGTCGGTGAATTCGAGACTTTGCAAGGACGGTATGGCTCCAAGGGCCACAAGGAGATGCTGGTTTGTCTGCGGGGGTGTGTAACCTGCAAAATGCCCGAAAGACGAGTCAACGCGAAGATCGAGCGTGATGTCATTGACACGGGAGAACTCGTCTCTCTCCACGAATACCTCCTTGCGATAAAGTTTTGTGAACCAGGAATGCCAAGCCGGATGCAATATCGCATCACCATTGGTAATGATATGCGAGAAAGGATTGCCGCAATACTTATCAATATGGACCAACTTCGTGTATCTCTGCATGATTACCGCACCCATGATAAGGACCAGAACACCTACGACAAGGCTTGTACGGCTTGCTTTAGCACAAACGATGAGGGCAAACACGCAGGCCGTAGTCAACGCCAACTCCGGCACGGGTTGCCCAGCCGTGCATAGATGAAAGAATAATGGCCCGATGAAGATAACAAAGATTACGGCAAAGAGCAGCCCCATGAATAATCGGCGTTTCCAGCTGGTCCTCCACTCGGCCATGGTGACGTGATGGAAACGCAGGACCGCACCACAAAGGGCGATCATGACGATCATACCGACGGCTATCAGATTTCCTTCCATACGAGCACCTAATCAGCAGGTCACACGGTTGTTTCCTAATGTCTATTTAGCATCTCAGTCTCTGAACATGTCCACAACCAAGGCAACCATAAACCAGTAGCCAGTTCCAGCAAAGAGAATGTTCAGGCCCATCGTGCAAACCGGCAAAACCCACTGCCGAGATACAATTCCCCACATCACCACGATGGCCGAAAGCCCGGTTACAACCAAAGTGCTTAACATGATGGTGTTGTCCGTCACGACTCCATATGGTCCGGCGGCAAAGACAACGACAGGCCAGAGGGCTAGCCCTCCAGCGACAAGGTTCACAAGATGAGATCGCCGGGTAAGAGCCATGGCGACCAGCCAAGCAGCCGCCACTGCGAGTGTACCAAAGACAATCGTGAATTCGACAAAAATGCGATTTCGGGTCTCGGCATACTCAGGTGTGAACATGGTTGGTCGATAATATGGCTGATAAGTCCACAGGATGGAGTAGAGCGCCGCGGCGACGAAAAGCATCATAACTGGAGCGAGTGTCAGCGATATGGTTCTCGTCTTCATCTCACGTGCAAACTATCCGCCACCCAAATCCAATCTTGTAAGGCACTATTGCAGGCTCATCCGAAACAGGCGCACCGACGCGGCGGCCGCGCCGCCGACCGTCTCGAAACCGTCCAGCCGCAGGCCCGTCACGCTCCGGCCAATCGGAATCCGAAGCTGCCTCCGAGCGTTCTTCGAAACGGTTGCGAGCGGCTCCCAGCGTTCCCCGGCCCGAACGGAAACGCGGAAGGAGGAAACCAGCCCGGCGGGCAGAGCCCGGTGACCCGCCGGATACTCCTCCGCATAGTCCATCGTGACGATCTGCGTGGAAAGGTCGCTATCGCAAACCACGTCGAGGCACTTGACCGCGCACGGCTCCGGAGCCTCGAGGGCAACCCAGCCGCCCGCCGGAAGGTCCAGGCAGTTGCGCCGGTCGCCCACCTGCCGGTCCGTCCCATTCCAGAGAACCGAAGGGTCGCCGTGGGACGATGATAGCGCGAAGCGCCGGGTCACGGGCGGCACCTCGAGCGCGAAGCCGGGCAGATGGCAGTCCTCCAGCATCAGGGTTTGCTGGAGATCGCGGAGGTGGCTGCGGCCCACCTCGCGGGGCGCGATGCCGCGCGCGACGGCCATCGCGGCGGCCGTGCCGGCCGCCTGGCCGAGGGTGGCGCAGGTGGCCATCACGCGCGTCGAGCTCAGCGCCATGTGGGTAGCCGAGATGTTCCGTCCGGCCATCATCAGGTTGGGAACGTTGCGGCTGTAGAGGCAGCGATAGGGGATGCCATACGGACTCGCGCACGGATGGAATATGGTGGGGGCCGCCGTTTTGTAGAAGCCGCGCGGGTCGTGGTCGTCCATGGGCCAGCCGCCATAGGCCACCGTATCGGGAAACACGGGCGCCTTCTCGCAATCGCGCTGATTCAGGACGTAGTCGCCGAGGATGCGGCGGCTCTCGCGCTTGCCCGGCAGAAACTGGAGCCATTCCAGGCGAAAATTCCCGGCGTCATGGTCGCCGCGATTCTTGATGTGGTCCCAGACGCCAAGGACGATCCGGAGCAGTTCGTGCTTGAGCTCTTCCGTGTCATGAATGCCGTCGGCTTCGCCCCCCAGTTCGATCCACCAGTGCCCGAGCCGGAACCGCCGGCCGCCGCGCTCGACGACGTGGCGGGCGTCGTGGCCGGGAGCGCCATAGGGGAGCCGGTCATCCGTTTCATAGACGTGCGCCCAGGGCGGCGGCGTGAACGCGGAGGGGGTTTGTTCGCGCCGCGCGCAAAAGTAGCAGGTCATCCCCATGGTGCGGGCGTCCGCCACGGCCGGCGCGGCGGGCTCGTCGTACTCCGCGCGCGCCTCGCGTCCGATGCGAGTGTCGGCCCCGCTTAGCGCCGCCAGAATGCCGTCGCCGGAGGCGTCGATAAAGACCGGGGCGTGCACCGCATGCCGCGTCTCGGTGGTGAGTTGCCAGGCGGTGACGGCGGCGATGCGCCCCGCCTCCAGCGTCGCGTCCAGGCACGAGGCGTTCATCAGGGCGGTCAGGTTCGGCTCTTCCCTTGCCATCTCATACAAGAGCAGGTCCCACAGGCACCAGTCCATGCCGGGATTTGACGCCAGGTTGCGCAGGCGGATTTCCTCGATGAGACCGGTTTCGCGCGCATGCGGGACGGCGCCGCAGCGGTCGGCGCCGATGATGCCGACCCGGATTTCGCTGGAGGCGTTGCCGCCGAACACCGGCCGGTCGTGCGCCAGGACCACCCGCGCTCCCCGCCGCGCCGCCGCGAGCGCCGCGCACAGACCGCTCATCCCGCCGCCGACCACGCACACATCCGTGTCCCAGCGCCGATCTCGCATGTCTTCAACCTCCTTCGATGATCCGGCGGAGGGCCGCTTCTTCCCCGGGCTGCAGTCGCTCGATGACGGGCGGCGCGGCCATGATGCGCTCGAACGTCTCCCGCGCCCGGTCCGATTCCGTCTTGCGCCCGTCCGCCTGCCAGGCGCTGAACAAGACCCGGTCCCACAGTGACGGTTCCCATATTTCGTCGCGATACCGTTCCACCGTGTGCTCGGCGGCGGTAAACAGGCCGCCCGGTCCGACCTCGCGCATGGTCTCGAAGCCGATGGCCTCGTTGGAGCAGTCCACGGGCCGCATGAGCCGTTCCAGCGCGCCGGCGAGTTCGTTATCGAGCACCATTTGCAGCGGCGAATAAAGCTCGTCGCTGGAAAGCAGCCCGGCGTCAATCATCGCATCGGCGCCCGACATCAGCCCGCTCAGCGCGCTGATCGTTTTCTGGGCGCCGGCCTGCGAGCCGGGGGTCTTGGCGTCCGAAACGCCGCTCTGGACGAAGCACTCTACCCCGTAGAACCGCGCCATGGCCGTGACCAGACTGTTGGCCAACGGCATTTCGGGCCGCCCGTACGGGCGCATGGTCGTGCGCATGTCCAGAGGCGCCACCATGGCGAGAAACGACAGGCGATTCGAGCCGTAGCACGCCTTGTCGAGCAGCGCCAGGGCGATCTCTTCGGCAATGTTCATCGTCGCCAGCCCGCTGATCGTCACCGGCGCCGTCAGACCCGCCGTGGTCATGTGGGCGATGCCCACGTGGAGTCCTTTCTCCCACCACCAGACGAACTGCGCGGCTTCCTCCGCGCTGAAACGCAGCGGCGACATCAAAAACACGCCTCCACAGAACACGTCCGGCAACGTTTTCCCCTTGAGTCCGGCGTAAGCCTGGTACAGAGCCAGCAGTCGCGGATTGCTCTCCAAAGGATAGAGAATGCCGGAAGGATCGGCCCCGTATTTCCAGGCATACAGCCGCTCGTAGAGCGGCTCGTCCGCGGGGCGCGGCGCCCACGGGCAGCCGGTGATGAACCGCGCATTCACGTTCGGGAGCGCCGCCGCCAACTGGAAGTATTCCCGCACGCGGCTCTCGTTCACGGCCACCAGGCTCCCCGTCCGCGCGTCGAGATAGCGCCCGGCATAGAGCGACGCCCGCACGATCAGCCTCGGTCGGCGCTGCGACCAGTCGGTCCTGGGCGCCCCCGCGAGGAATTCCTCCACCACCCGGCGCGGGTACCGCGCCCGTTGCGCGCCGCCAGCCACCTGCGCGCCGATGCCGGCCCGCGCCTCTAGC
>JACQHI010000280.1 GCA_016199105.1 Lentisphaerota bacterium
CTGAAAGTCGGCTCCGGCCAGGCCGCGCACATCAACCAGTTCTTCTGCGTGCCCCGCGCCCAGTACCTGGGCGTCGTGCCGCAGGACATCAAGGATTACAAGCTGGAAGACGCCACGCACCCGCTGGAACTCACCGACATCAAGCGGGCGAAGGACGCGCTGAAGAACGACCCCTTCATCAAGCACCACAAGGAATGGCAGGCGGCCCTGAACCAGATGATCGCGATGGGCGTCCGCATCGAGCAGCAGGCGTTCGCCAAGCACGGCCTGAATTACGTTCTGGAAAAATACCTGCCCGACAAGCTGAAGAAAAAGGCGTTCCTGCCGTAGAATCGGAGGGCAGGCGATGGCGATCCGGCTTCCTATACGGCAACGGGGGTGAGAACGAAAACCCGGGCGAGACGGACGGCCGTCTTGACATCGCCGCGACGCAAAGCGTCGCGCACATCGTCAAGCCTGTATGCATCGTCCAGCGACAAATACGGTGACCACCCGGTATCCGTCTGCATCAACTCGACGTCCACTTCGGCCACGTACGCCCCCTCGTGCACGAGTTTTGTCTGGTGTCTGGTTGTCATGTCTTTCTCCTCCTAAAATCCTGGGACCATCTTTCCGGCTCGGGTCGGTATGCCGTGACCAGCACGGCCGGACTCGATTCGCCGCTGGGTATACCCCAGACGGCATGCACCGGCTTCCCATCGCGATCCCACTGTAAAACGAGCACACAAGGCCCTTTGTAAAACTCGGGGTAGTCCTCCAGCAGCTCCGCCGTGGGCAGCCCAGCGACCAGGTCTCGAACGGACACCCGGTCTGCTGCGAGTTCGTCATACCCGTGGTCTGAGATTCGGACTTCCCCACGGCTGACCAGAACAATGAGCTTGTGGAGCGTACTGCTCATGCGAAGAGACTACCACACTCCCTACCCCAACAGCAACCGCTTCCGTTTCTTATGATCCGATGGGCGTCCGCATCGAACAGCAGGCCTTCGCCAAGCACGGCCTGAATTACGTCCTGGAAAAATACCTGCCCGATCCGCCGTCGCTAAAGAGCTATGGCGGACAAGCAAGCTGAAGAAAAAGGCGTTTTTACCGTAATAGATTCCAACGGTCACGCGGAGCGTGACCCTCCCACGTGACTCCCGCCACGTGAGCGGAGTAGGCCGCGCGCCGTCGCGTCCGCAACAATTTTTTCACAGCTTCTGTGGCGATACGTAGCGCGCCGGATTTTGCTACACATTTTACATTTCTTATGCTACAGTTCCGGCATTGGTTATAGACATCGGATCGCGAACCAGGGAGGCGCCCATCATGAGCAAAAAGAAATGGACTCGCCCGCAATTGATCGTCCTGGGCCGCGGTGCGCCCGAGGAGAATGTCCTGGCCTGGTGCAAGAGCGCGGCGGGGATCAACGGTGTAGGCAATTTTAATAATGCCTGCGCGGCCGTCAAGAAGGGAACCTGCACGGGCTCTATCTGCAAAAAAACCGGCGCTTCGTAATGGGCCAAAATGAGCAACGCCCACAACCGTAATTTGAAACGCAAAAAAATTAAACAGGAGTCAACAGACCTGCCCGCAGTGCTACGCTCAGCGTTGCAGGCGGGGACAACGGAGATTCTGTTTTTCTCCCTCTCGGTTTGCTCTGTTTCCTCATGTTGAATCTTTCTTCTTTCCTGATTATCTTGTTTTTTATGGCGGTTCCTGCTGTATCAGGCGCTATCGTCCCATGATTGTGAATCGCTCTTCTATTCCCCGCTTGCCCTTAACCGGCTCGATAGAACTCTCCTTTCGGTGCAACAACCGGTGCCGGCACTGTTGGATCGCGCGTCCCGAAGATTCACCCAAGGCCCGGCGCGAGCTCTCCACCGATGAAATCCGCAGCCTGGCCAATGACGCCCGGGCGCTGGGCTGTCAGCGATGGTCCATCACGGGCGGCGAGCCGATGCTTCGACCGGATTTCGCGGAATGCTTCGATAGCCTGACCCGCCGCACCCTTCCCTACACACTCAACACGAACGGCACACTGATTACACCGGCCATTGCGCGGCTGCTGAAACGCAAGGGCCTCAAGCTGGTTGCCCTCTACGGCGCATCGGCCGCCGTGCATGACCGCGTAACCCGCACCCCCGGCTCCCATGAAGCCGTCCTCCGCGGTATGGCCTATCTCAGGGAGGCCGGAACCGGTTTTACCGTTCAACTGGTTCCCCTGAAGACGAATGTTCACGAATGGGGCGGGATGATTCGCCTGGCGACCGCTTTCTCGCCGCATTGGCGGGTGGGGGCATCGTGGCTGTATATGTCCGCCGACGGTTCGGCGGCGCGAAATCGGAGCATCGCCCGCGAGCGACTGGATCCCGAAACGGTCACGGCCCTGGATCCGCCGGTTGTTCACGACATGATGACAGACGCGGAAGATCCCGACAGCGCATGCGCGCACAACCACGCGCCTTTTTTTTCGTGCCTTACGGCAAACCGCTTTCATGTCAACCCCTATGGCCTGCTGAAGACGTGCGCCATGATCCAGGATCCTTCCCTAGTTTATGATCTTCGCCGGGGAACCTTCCGTGAAGCTTGGGAATCGTTCCTGCCATCCCTGCCGGACAGGGTTCGCGGCCGTGGCGCATTTTCACGGCAATGCGGCCGGTGCCGGAAACGGAACGACTGCCATTGGTGCCCCGCCTATGCCTACCTGGAACACCGCCGTCATTCCGCCCCGGTCCGCTATCTCTGTCAATTAGCCGGTGCCGCGCACCGTTATCAGCGGAACTGGATCCGCCATCACCGCAGGTTCTTCGACATTGCCGGCATCACCATCCAGGTGGATGCCGAGCACCCTTTTGCCCAACACACTTTTGCTTCTTCACTGGAGGCGTTCCGGGTTGACAACCCGGGCACGGATCTGGTCCGCTTCCACCACCAATTCCATCTTCCCGCTTTTCGCAAGTGGGAGGGGGAACGTCTCGTCTATCGAAAAAAACCGTGGCGCATATTCCGCCGGGGGGATTCCTGGGCCTATTTCTGCAATCAGCCCCGGAAACCGAAGTCCCGCGTTTGCCAGGCGGCGTCCTTCAATCCGGATCACACGCGGGGAATCATCTGCCATGCCAATGCGGATTCCTTCCGCCTGGGCCGCTGGCATTCGCTTTCCGGGTTTCCCTCGGACCAGATAGTCCTCGCCCGCGTATTGGCCGATCGCGAAGCCTGTTTTCTGCATGCCGCCGGAATGGTGATGAGGGGGCACGGGCTCCTCTTCCTCGGCCATTCCGGCGCCGGCAAATCCACAATATCCAGGCTGTTGAACGGGCAAGCCCGGTTGTTGAATGATGAGCGCATGATCGTCCGACGTTGGCCGGACGGCTTCAAAATCCACAGCACCTGGAGCCATGGCGAAATTGCCACCGTATCGCCCGGCGAGGCGCCGTTACGCGCGCTGTGTTTCCTCGAGCAAGCCGGGCGCAATCGCCTGATTCCCATCGCTGCGCGAGCGGACGTGTTCCGTCGCCTGTTGTTCCGGGTCATCCGTCCCTGCGTTTCGGCGGACTGGTGGGACAAAACGATGGGTCTCCTGGCGCGGCTGGCCCGGGAAGTCCCCGCCTACCGCCTTCAATTTGACAGGTCCGGCAGGATTTGCCAGGCGGTTGAATCACTCACGTCTTGACACACCCACGCGCCTCCTGTTCAATCATACGCACTGCAATGTCCACACATGCCTACAACATCCGGAAGGCATCCCGTCGGGCGAGGCGTTCCTCGCGGAATCCCGTTCGCCTGCCTCACCTGGACATCGAATTGACCGAACGGTGTGACAACAATTGCATCCATTGTTCGATCAACAGACCTCCGCAGGATGCACAGGCTCGGGCGCGGGAACTGACCGCGTCGGAATGGAAAGGCATTCTTTCCCAGGCGGCGGATCTGCAGGCTCTGACCGTCCGGTTTACCGGCGGAGAACCGCTGCTGCGAGACGATTTCGAGGACATTTACCTCCATGCCCGGCGGCTGGGGTTGCGGGTGGTCCTGTTCACGAACGCCCGCAACCTGACGGAGCGCCGGGCGGATTTGCTGGCCAGGCATCCTCCCTTGGAACCCGTTGAGGTCAGCGTGTATGGCATGCGCCCGGCAACCTACGAGGCGGTGAGCCGAGTGCGCGGATCCTTCCGGGAGTTCTGGAATGGGATCCGGCGGCTGCAAACACGCCGCATTCCGTTCATCGTCAAAGGCGCTCTCCTGCCTCAAAATGTTGCCGACCAGGACCGTTTTGAAACCTGGGCCAGGACCCTGCCGCGAATGCGCCGGCCACCCGCCAGTCTGGTGCTGTTCAGTTTGAGAGAACGCAGGGATTCTCCGGCCCGCAATGCGCGGATCCGCGCATTGCGACCCGCCCCCGAGGCGGTCATTGCCTGCCTGGAAAGACACGCCGACGACAACCGGAGAAGCCTCCGCGAGTTTTGTTCACGGTTCCCGTCTCCGCCAAGCCGTGCATTGTTTCCGTGCGGCGCCGGGTGCACCCCCAGCGTGGATGCGTATGGCAAGCTCCAGCCCTGCCTTTCGCTCCGGGATCCCTCCTGGGTCTATGACGTTCGCGCGGTTCCGATCCGGGAAGCCCTTGCCAGGTTGGCGCCGCGTCTTCGCCGAAAAACAGCCATGCGCTCATCCTACCGTTCCCGTTGCGCCCGCTGTTTCATTCGCGGTCTGTGCGAGCAATGCCCGGCCCGGTCGTGGTCGGAACACGGAACCCTGGATACTCCCGTCCGCTACTATTGCCATGTGGCCCACGCCCAGGCCCGCTGGTTGGGACTGCTCCCCCCGGGCGAGAAGGCCTGGAATGTCCATCAGCCGAAAACCCGTATTCAACGCATGCAATCGGAGATCCTCCATGCGCAACCTCATCCTTCTCGACGCCGTTTACAAACCGTCTGACGATATTGTCGCCCGCACCATCGAAGGCGAACTCATCATCGTGCCGCTGGTGGCCGGCATCGGAGACATGGAAGACGACCTCTTCACCCTCAATGCGAGCGGAAACGACATCTGGCGGCGTCTGGACGGGAAAACCACCGTGCGCCGGATCATCCAGGATCTGGCAAAGGAATACGCCGCCACGCCGGATGCAATGACACGGGATGTCATCGGATTGTTGCGCGAACTGCTCAAGCGGAGGATGCTGGTTGAAACTCGAGTTCCATGAGCCCTTTTTGCGTCTTTCACGGGCCTCCTCTCTCCGCCTGTCCAATGCGGCCCTCATTGACTTGATGCGGGCCGTTCTTTCCCGCAACGCCCGGTTCAGGTTTTGCGCTTCCGGTTCCAGCATGGAACCCTGCATCAGGAATGGCGATATCCTCTGCATGGAAGCCTGTCCCTCACAATGTCTCCGAACCGGCAATGTGGTGGCTTTTGTCCACCCCACGCATGGCTTGCTGACCGTTCACCGCCTGATTTGTCGCCAACCCGACGGCTGGTTGATCCGGGGTGATAACAGTCCCGGGGCTGAAGACGGCATCATCCCGGCTGACCGCATCCTCGGCCGGGTCTGCTCAATCGAGCGTCATGGGACTGTTCGATCCTGGGGACTTGGGCCCGAACGGTATTTGATTGCCCGGTTCTCGAATTGGGCGTGGCTGCACAGGTTGATTCAGCGAAGAGACCGCCTGTGTTTATGTCTGCGCCGAAATCCCCTTACGCCAAGCCCATGACGATGAATGCTTACAGCACTTTTCTTCTCGAATGGCTGGCCGGCAACCGGCCCCCAAACCAACTGCCCATCAGCGCCTTATGCAACTGCCGGTGTCTCTTCTGCTCCAACGATCAAAATCCGTTCCCGATCGCGCGCAATGTGTTTCGCCCCCTGGGCGATATCAAACACCAGTTAAGCTTGATGTCGCCATCCTTTGAAGATCCCATCCGCATGAGCGACAGCCTTCCCGGACGGATATCGGAAGGCGAGGCCTTCCTCCATCCCCACTTCTTCACGATCCTCGATCTGATTCGCACCAAGTTTCTGAAAAACACATTATGTTTCACCACGAATGCCTCCATGCTCGACGAGCCATTCATTCGACGGCTGGCGGCGTACCGCCCGATGGAAATCAACATTTCCATGCATTCCACCCAACCCCGCCTGTGGGCCCGGATTTTCCGGAAGCCGGAACGCGATGCCCTGACCGCGCTTCAGGCTCCGTCCCTGCTTCGGCAATATGGGATGCATCTCATCGGAACCATCGTCCCTCTACCCGCTCTCTGCGGTTGGAAGGACATCGAGGTCACCTATGAAAAATTGGTTCGCCACGGCGCGCGATCCATGATCCTCTATCAGCCGGGCTATACCCGTCTCACACCTCGGAAACGGATTACTGAACTCCGCTGTCCCCTGCCGGATTTTTTTTCATTCGTGCGCCGCATGAAGACCCGGCGCCCTGTCCCTCTGGACTCCTATCCGGATATGGAATCCGCCCTTGACGTGAACATCCCAACCATCATGGAACACACCCGTCACGGCAACCGAAAAAACAACGGGGAAACGTTTCAACATGTTCTCTGGCTGGCATCCGAGGCCGCCGCCCCGCAACTCGCAGCCCCTATCCGCCGGCATGCCCGAACGTCTGGCAATCGCCACACGCTGATTCCGGTCCCCAACCGCACCTATGGAGGCAATATCATCTGCTCCGGCCTGCTGTTGGTGGACGATTTCATGGCTGCCGCCCGAAACGCCCTCCGTCACCACCCCGACGCGGATTTGCTTCTTCTCCCTGTGGCGCCGTTCGACAGCCTGCTCTGCGATTTGCGCGGCAGTCCCGCCTGTACCGTCCCTGAAGCGCTTCGGATCTGCACCTGGGTCGTTTCCAACAACGGGTCATTCAATCCCCTTCTATCCAGCGGTTTCATTCCGGGCGCCCATCCCCGCCTCACGCACGTCCGCCGGACCATGGAGCAATTCCATCGGGTCGGACGTGACGGCCCCGCCGACGGAACCACCCTCACCCTGGTGGATGCCTTCCCAATGAAGGTGGACGACAAGCGTTTGAGTCGCACCGCATTCCGACGGCACATGCAAGCACAGCGGCGACGGGTTTCATCGGCCACGATCCACGCGGTGGAATTCCTGGACGACACACATGCCCTGTGCATGGAAACCTGCCGGCTCGCCGGCAGGGAGCGACACTGCAACCGATGGACGTTTCTGGTCCGGCGTCCGTCGGGTTGGAAAATCACGGCTCTTCACCATGGCAAGCGAACCTGAATCCCTCTCGGGGCCGAATCCGTTTGTCCGGCGCATGCGTCTGGCACAAATGCCGCTTTGGCATCGCCACACTCACGCCACCCCCTTGTCCCTCGAACTGGAACTGACGGCCCGCTGCAACAACAACTGCCGCCATTGTTACAACAATCTGCCCGCGAACGATTCCGCCGCCATGCGCCGGGAACTGCCGGCGGACCGGATTGCAGATATCGCCGGACAGGCGGTCAAACTCGGTGCGCTCTGGGCCGGCTTGACGGGCGGTGAGCCGCTGCTGCGCAAGGACTTCCCCGAGATTTACCTCAACCTGCATCGGCGCGGCCTCCTGATATCCGTCATGACCAACGCGTGTCTGATCACACCTTCAATCGTCCGGCTGTTCAGAAAACACCCGCCACGCGAGATCGAGGTCAGCGTGTATGGAGTCACCCAAGCCACGTATGAGCGCATCACCCGTCGCCCCGGCTCCTATGCCGATTTCCGGCGAGGCTTGGACCTGCTGCTGCGACACCCGTTCAATCTTCGGCTCAAAACCATGGCGCTGCGATCCAATGCGCATGAATTGCCCGACATTGCCCGGTTCTGTCGCGCCAGAACGTCCGCCGCATTCCGGTTCGATCCGCACCTCCACCTTCGCTATGACCGCGATCCGAAACGCAACCGGGAGATCCGACAGGAACGCCTGTCGGCGGAGTCGGTCGTCCGTCTGGAACAGGCGGATACCGAAAGGGCGCGCGCTCTGGCAAAAGACTGCCGCCGGTTGACGCATGGACGGCCGCGCCTGTCTGATGGAACACATCTATTTCGATGCAATTTGGGGGCGCAGAGCTTTTATGTGACCCACGACGGTTACTTCCGCCTTTGTCCTTCCCTGGTCCATCCCAACTGCATCCTGGATTTGAAACAACACTCTCTACAGAAAGCCTGGACGCAGTTTCGTCCGCGGGTTTGGTCGCGGCAATCGCGGAACCCGGAAACCCGGCGCTGCTACGCGTGTCTGCAATCCAACCTGTGCGTCGGGTGTCCCGCTCATGTCTATCTGGAATCAGGCAGACTGGATGCCGTTGCCGGGGTGTTCTGCAGGCTGGCAAAGGCCAGGGCTCGGGCGATTCAACGACACGGGAACCAACGCCGGATTGCATCGTCGTGAGAACATCGGATATCCACCTGATTCGCCAGATCCTGCGCGTGGATCGTCTGGCCCGCTTCCTCTGGGCCACGATTCCCGGGTGGATGCCGGCAAACATTCTGCTGGTCTGCATCCAGGGCGGCCTGCCGCTGGCCGGTTTGTACCTTTTGAAGCAGATCGTCGATGCCACAACCCGGGCCATCGTCGTTGGAGGCGCCGATTCCACCTGGCACGTCCTCCTCGGCTGGATCGGACTGGCGGGCATTGTGGCCCTCCTGACCGCGGTCTTCACCGCCCTCTCAAATGTGGCGGAGGAGGCGCAATCGTCCCGTGTCGCCGATTCCGTGGCCGACACACTCCATGCCCAATCCGCTCAACTCGACCTGGCCTACTATGACAACCCGTCCTACTTCGACACCCTCCACAGGGCCCAGTATGAGGCGCCTTTCCGGCCCCATCGGATGGTTAAGGGCCTGATCGCCATCGGCCAAAACAGCGTGTCCCTTGCCGGCGTTGCCCTGCTTCTCCTCTCGTTCAACTGGAAACTCGGCATCGTCATTGCCCTGGCGGCCATACCGGCCGCCCTCGTCCGCATCCGGCATGCCAACCGACTGTATGCGCATGAAGAAAAGCAGGCGGAATCCGAACGGCGGACCTCGTATTATCACCGGATCCTGACTGAGTCCGCAGCCGCGCAGGAGTTGCGGCTGTTCCAATTCGGCTCCGTTTTCCGCGCCTTGTTCATGACGCTCAGGGACCGCCTCCGGAAGGAGCGCCTGGCGCTGGTGCGATGGCGCGTTGCATCCGACCTGGCCGTGCATGCCGGGGCAACGCTGGTGTCTTACGGCGCCATGGCATTTATCGCCTACCAGACGTTCCGGCAATCGATCACGCTGGGAGAAATGGTCATGTATTTTCAGGCCTTCCAGTGCAGCTTGTCCTTCCTGCAGGCCATCCTGAACGGGATGGCTTCGCTCTATGAGGACAACCTCTTTCTCACACATTATTATCAGTTCCTGGAACTGAAGCCGGTGGTGTCAACGCCTTCCGACCCGCGCCCCGTCCCGGCCGCCGGCCCTCAGGGCATTGTCTTCCATGACGTCGCGTTCACCTACCCCGGCATGACCACTCCGGCTCTTGACGGCCTCAACCTGAGCCTCCCGCCTCGCCACGTCACGGCACTCATCGGCGAAAACGGCTCCGGCAAGACGACCCTGCTCAAATTGCTCTGCCGGCTGTATGATCCGACCGCGGGCCGCATCACGTTCGAGGGCGTGGATATCCGCGAATTCGACCCTCTGGAATGGCGTCGTCAAATCAGCGTTCTGCTGCAGGATTTCTTCCGCTTCAACCTGTCGGTGAAGGACAGCATCGCGCTCGGACAACCCGGCGCGGAACCGGACGTTGAACGGATACGGCGCTCGGCACAGATCGCCGGGATTGACCCGGTCATCCGGATTTTTCCCTCTCAATACGATACCATCCTCGGCCGTGAATTCCAGGACGGCCATGAGTTGAGCGGGGGGGAATGGCAGAAAATTGCGATTTCACGCGCCTTGTACCGGCAGGCGCGCATCCTGGTTCTGGACGAACCCACCAGTCATCTGGACGCTTTTTCGGAAGCCCGCCTGTTCCGGGAACTGGCTTCGGAATGGAAAGATCGGACCGTGCTCCTGATCAGCCACCGTTTTTCCACCGTCAGGGCAGCGGCTACGATTGTCGTGCTGGATCATGGGCATGTGGCGGAATCGGGTTCCCACGACGAATTGATGCGACGCGCCGGGCTCTATGAGCGCCTCTATCGGGCCCAAGCCGGCGACATCAAGGCTTCTTGATCAATTCGCGAAGACCCAGGGTGATGGCAAAAAGAAGGCACACCATGCTGAATCCCAGAAACGATCGTGCCTCCAAGCCATACGCAAAGGGAGCGACCATCACCCTTGAGATCAGGCCTACGATCAGACTCACCCCGGCAACGGCAACACACGTGTCCATGAGTAATGCGGTTACTTTCATCCGGCGCCTCCTTGTTGGATTTTATGCCAGAAACAACACACCCCTACACCACAGTCTTTATATCCCGCCCTTCCCTGCGTGTCAAACTTTGTTAGGGCGGATTTCCGTCCATTTATTCAGAATAAGCGATAGAAGCAAACGGACGAACGCTCCCGCCAGTCGAAAGGGTCTGAGGAGACGCATGGCAACAATCCTCCAGCCCATTCGGGTGTCGTATCGGCGCCGGATGAAATCGCCGGGCGGAAACAGCTTTCGAAGCAGAGTGCGGGTCCGATTTCCCGCGCCCTTCTGGAAAATAAATTCCAGCAGATGGCCGATATTCGGGATCGGTCCGGTCCGCAGGCAATGGAGCAGGAGCCGGTATTGCAGGACCGCACTCCGTGAAACGGGACGCAAACGGCGGAAAACCTCGTCCGGGATGGGAACATGGTTTGCGCTGCGCGCCTCGGACAAGACATGATAGAGGGGCACGCCAAGACCATAATGGAGCACACGGTCGCAAAAGACACGCCACTCCATCGCCGGTTCCCGCGCACCACAGATCATGGCCACATCGGCCAGAGTTGTCGGGGCGATCTTCCCGGCATGAACGGCCGCATGGGCGGCGCTGTGAATCAGCATCTCTTCGGGTGGAAACACGCGGCAGCGCAGACCGTTCCGATGCACCAAGCGCGTGCGGGTCCAGAGAGTGCGCCAGTCATCGCCCGTCAAGTACCAGACGGCATAATGGATGTCCAGGAGGATGCGATAGGGCCCCTGCTGTTTCACGAAGACGAAATCCTCGCCCATGACCTCCGAATAGCCCAGTTCCAAGAGACACTCCCGGGTCGCTCCGATATCGGTTTCGCGAATCAGCAGATCCACGTCAGCCATGGCCCGGTCGGCGATCCCCGGATAAACGGTCTGAAGCAGTGCCGCGCCTTTGAGAAGAATGGGAGACACCCCACCCGCATCCAGTCGTTGAAGAACGGCCTGCAGGGCGTCCAACAGCACGATATTCTGCGCGGCGATCTGGGTGTTCATGCATTTCGCGAAGGGTGGAGGATAAGGGAGTTGAACCCTCGACCTCTTGAATGCCATTCAAGCGCTCTAGCCAACTGAGCTAATCCCCCACAGAGATACCGCTTACTATATGAAACCGAGGAGGCCAGTCAATGGTTTCTTTTCCATGGCGTTCAATTCGCAAGTACAGCGGGGGCTGCGCACCCGCTGAGGGGCAAAGACAGCGGTCCCGCAGGTCCCGCTGTACCGCTGGAGTCCACCTGATTTACCTATTGCTGTGTCATGGCCGAATGGCGCGTAGATCGACGTTTATGTTCGCGCGATTCGGGCCTGCTCCAGACAGTAGTCCGCCAGCATGTCCTCGTAGCGCTTCATCCCCTTGACTTCCGCCCGTTCATCCGACGCATGGGCGCCCACATAGGGAATACTGATGATGGCCACCGGGACTTTCAACACCTCCAGATGCCGCGCATCCGTGGCCCCATTGAGACGGACAAAGGGAACCCGTCGCTTCAGATGCCGTTCCATCGTTTTTACGAAATCACGGATCGCGGGATGCCGTTCATCCGTGCCCACCATGGGGAAGCGTACCAGCGTTTCCACGGTCAGCCCCGACCGGGCACGGATCTTTCTCACCAGTTCGTCCGGAGGGGTGGCCTCCGTGTACCGGATATCCAGGATTATCTCGGCCTCATCGGGCACTCGGTTGAACACCGTCCCGGCGTGCATCACGTTGGCCGACATGGACGTGTGCCATTCGTCCCCCTGCCGGATGGCCGGGAACAGCGGACGCACCCGGAGGTAACCCTCGATCAGCCGATCTATGGCGTTTTTTCCAAGCCAGGGCGAAGAACCATGACAGGCTTTGCCTTGCGCCTTCAACTTCAGGGTGAGAATGCCCTTCTGCGCCACCGCCAGGTCATACCCCTTCCCCGTGGAATCGGTGATGATCACAAAATCGCCTTTGTATCCCTTGTCCGCCATCGCTTTCGTGGTGTAGCCGCCGATTTCCTCGTCCGTGGCGTAGAGAACGCCGACCTTGGCTTTGCCTTTCAGCCGGATCAGCAGGTGGGTCAGCACGGCGCTGTTCCCCAGGCAATCGCCCGTCCCCCGCCCCCAGACCCACCCATTTTTTTCCTTCAGGGCGAAGAAATCGTCCGCCGCCGGAACGACGTCCAGGTGCGTGTTGAACATCACGGGCGAAGCCTTGCCCTTGTGCGTGGCGGCATAGAGGATTTTGCGGCCTTTCCATTTTTCCACCCGAGTGAAAACGCCGTTTTTCGCCAGATAGGCTTTCAAAAAGTCCACCAGGCGGTTAGTATTCTTCACCTCGGAACTGACCGGCTTGAAAGCCATCATGCGTTTCAAAAGGGCGACAGTGGACAGCATGGAGGTAATCCTTGTTTCTTAGGTTGTTGTGTTCGGTGTTCGGTGTTCTGGATTTATCCCAAATTCATGGTCTAAACTCAATCCAGAAAAGAGAATCGGACATGGTTCAACGGTTCACGGATGAATTTTTTGCCTGCCGCGTCACTACGCCCCGATCCGGAATCGGGGCGGCGTGGCAA
>JACQHI010000300.1 GCA_016199105.1 Lentisphaerota bacterium
ACGATGAACGATGTAGATGCCGATGTAAATGTAAATGCCCGTATGTGCCCGTATGTGCAGGCAAAAAGTGCATTTGCATCTACATTCCCTTCTACATCGTTCATCGTTCATCGTTCATCCGACATTTGACAGGTGCATTTAGGCAATTTGGGGCTTAAGCGAATGCCATTGCCCCTGCGGGGTGGGGATGCGGCGCAAACGAACCAGGGGTGGCTCGCTTCGCTCGCTCACTCTACCGTACGTGCACCCCTCCGGGGCAATGGCATTCGCTTTGTTTCGGGCCCAATGCTTCCTTGCAACGCGAAAGCGTAAACACTGATCGGGGTGAGGGTTCGGCGGCCGGGGACTATTTTGTAATTTTCCGCTTAACCTTGCGAGGCGTTTTTGGCAAGGTAGACTCGGATGAAATCCGTCGAGGCCTTGCTGAAGACGACTTTTAGCGGACGCAGATTCACGCGTAAACAACTCGCCCACGTGCAGCAGACCGTCGAGCAATTCCCAAACCTGACCCGAACCGAGCTGGCCCATACGCTGTGTGAACATCTGAGCTGGAAAACGCCTAATGGGAAAAATAAGGTCGAGTCTTGTTTGACCTTGCTGGAAAAGCTGGAAGCCCAGGGCGTGATAAGTCTTCCGGCCAGACAGGTCCGGCAGGCGCCGCAGCGGCGAGTACCGTTGCTGGAGAAGGACACACCCGAAACGCCGACTGAGGCGGCGCTCGACACGCTGATGCCGGTCCGGCTCGAAGCGGTGGGTTCTTCCGAACCGGACCGCGAGCGGTGGAAAGCCTATCTGCAGACCTTCCACTATTTGGGTTACCGCCAGCCGGTGGGCCCTCATCGGGGCTACTTTATCGTCTCCGAGCCGCGCCAACAGCGGCTCGGGTGTTTGCTGTTTTCCGCCTCGGCGGCCGGGGCCCTGGCGCCGCGCGACCGGTGGATCGGCTGGGATCTCCAGCACAGGACAAAGCTGCTGCATTTGGTGTTGAGCAACGATCGATTCCTGATTTTTCCCTGGGTTCACGTTCCCCATCTGGCCAGCCACGCGCTTTCCCTGGCCACCCGGCAAATCGCAGAGGACTGGGTGCAATCCTTCGGGTATCGGCCGGTGCTCATCGAGACGTTCGTGGATCCCACCCACTTTGCGGGGACCTGTTATCGGGCCGCCAATTGGCAGTTCCTGGGTCTCACCCAGGGACGTGGGCGTCTGGCACCGGATCACCAGAGCCGCATCAGCAAGAAGGAGATCTTCGTCTATCCGCTGCAATCGGACTGGCAGCAACATTTGACCGGCACTGCTGGCGCCGTCCAGATCCAGAAACGCTACCGCAATGACCTGCAGGCCAGCCACGCACCGTCGATCGATGAATTGTTTGGCGCTCGGCACCCTGTTGTTCGGCGTCGCCCCACTCGATCCAGCGAACGTTCGCTGGTATGGCAGCGTGGATGATCGCGATCGGTTTGCTGGCCAGCTACCTACCCGCGCGGCGCGCATCGAATGTCAATCCGATGGAATCGCGCTGGGGGAGTAGTTTAATCAACAGAAACCGTCACAAGATGCTCGAGGTGGTCGCCCGCCTTCAGCGTGACCGACGCCAAGCCGCCAAGTCCGAGGCAAGGCCTCGAAAGGGGAAGCGATGATTTTCAAGCCTGGAAAGTTCTATTGGTATGAGTCTGAATTCCCTTTCCTGAAATCGACGCGCTCGCCGCATTCCTGAACAAGACTCCAGGGATTCATGACCGCGATGAGCACAAATAACGCGGGAAACGTGACTGCAAAGTCGTGCAGTCCGGAGAAAAGGAGGTGCGAAATGGCGGATCTGTCCTAAAGCATGGGTGAGAGTCGAAGAGTATGTACCTCCGGATGGAGCTTGAAATCGCAAAAGGGATCATGACAACACATCAGGCAATGGGAATTGGACACTGGTTTCGATAACTGGACGGTGATTTCGACAACTAAACGGCTGAACTTGGGGACGTCGCAGCCGGATGTTGCTTCTCTAACGGGCGGGGTCAGTTCTGGCACGCGGAAGAGATTGCGGGGCGGAGTGGCCCGCGAATCAAAGCAGCCACTGCCAGGACCGATGTGGCCTTGTCCTGACCGGCTCTCCGTTGGAAAGGGAAGATCGCGACGGACAAAATTCGCGGTCATGGGCCAGTCATGCGGAGGATTTCTCTCGGTCGCGCTTGGCGCCGATCCGCGCGTCAAAACTATCGGTGTGTTCAATTCAGGCGTACAGAAAGCGGCGCGCGGCGCTCCACCATCGCCGTTTCCGGCTTCGGACGCGCTGCCCAAATTGCATGGGCCCGTGCTACTGATCAACGGCCATGAACCCGATTCCATGATGGCGCAGTCGGCGGCGACGTTCGAGATGATCGACCATGTCCCGGCGTTCTACGGTGCCCGGCACAACGCCGGCCACACCGCGACCGTCTTTCATCCTGGCGGCGGCGAGTTCGCCAATGTCGCATCGAACTGGCTCAGGTCGCTGAGTTTCGGATCGATGGCCGCAAGTGGTTCGGAGTTGTCAGGATCTCGCGTTAGGGTAATCCGAGAGCCTGGGTGGACCGGCCCGGTTCTTGCGTTGGAGGAGCGGGCGCAGTTCACGAATGTCTTTCACTTTCTCGAGATCGAACACGCGGTCGATCAGCCGGGACGTCTGCGCGCGGCCGAGGACCGGCGCCATCAGGTCCCGCGCTTTCGCGATCACCTGATCATTCGTCATAGGGTTGGCGGCCGTGCCGAGCACGCCGGGCCCGACGTTGTCCTGGGTCAGGCGCGTCCCGTCGGCCAGCGTGATCTGAACGAGCGGGGGCCGCGCGCCGCCGCGGGCGCCGCCGGTGCCGGGATTGAGCCGTACCAGATCGCGCAGTCTCACGATCGCCGGATCCTGCAATCGCGCCACATCATGGATGGATCGAAACGTTACCGTCTGGTCGACCAGCATCACGGCCACGGCGTGCTGGACGTTGATGTCCGACGGCCCGCTGTTGTCGGTAATGGAGCCGGGTGTGTAGCGAAGAACGATCTCCCGCACCAGATTCGGATCGATCCGCTGCCTCGCAAGCAGCGCCTCGAGCGCGTCAAGCGGCGCGTGGATCGGCTGTCCCACCGTCCATTTCTTGATGTTCGCCCGCGTCACGTAATAGAGCTGCCCGAGTTGATCGACCAGGCGCTCAGCGTTATTTTCGGCGCCATGGGCGAGGAGGAAGTTGCCAGGTCCCGACATGATGTCGTTGACGCCCGTCCAGCCAGCGTGGACGAGGAGCGCCGAGGTCGCGCCGCTTCGCGCCGGCATGCCGCCAAAGATGAAACCCTTTTCGATGTGGTCGATGTCGCGTGGAAAGGATTCGATGCCGGAGCTTTGCTGCGCGCTGTTGGAGACGACCCAGCGCATGCGCTGCGCGTCATGGCCGGCGGCGCAGCTCGCCCCGGCCGCCGCTCCAAACACGCCCCCGATGCCGTACGGCAGTTTGTAGCTGTTAGCAAGACCGGGTTGGATCGCGGCGAGCACCCGGGTTCCGATGTCGTAGCCAAGCGCGACCGCGCGCAGGAAATGCACGCCGCTGATGCGAAACTGTTCGCCCACGGCGAGCGTCGCGGGCACGACGTTGCAGCCCGGATGCCACGGCCCCGGCGCCAGCGTGTCGTCGGTCTCGTCGGCGTGCGCCATGACGCCGTTAGCAAGGGCCGCCTCGATGGGACCGCACAGTGTCGTGTCGCCGGCGACGGTCGCTGCCGCTTTCCCGCCGTACGCGCGCGCGAACGCGAGCGCGGCCCGGCCCGGTCCCAGCTCGGATCCCGAAATCATCGCGGCGAACGTGTCGAGCACGTGCCGCTTCAGCTCCAGCACGGCCTCGCCGGGCAGCGCGCGATCGCGCGCCTCGCTCATATGCGTACTGAGGCGCCTCATTACGTCGCTGACCGGCCGGTCGGCGGCGGTCCCCGGCGCCGGCGTCTGTGCGGAAGGAAGGCCGATCGCAGAAGATACGCCGGCCTCGAAGCGGGAGACGATCGACAGGCCAGCCATTGCCAGACCTGCCCCCTGCAGGACCGCGCGACGTGTCACGTTGTCGTTTTTCACGGCGCCATTGTTATCACAGGGCCCGTGAGCGGTCAATTCCGCCTCAAATCCCGCCCGCCTGCAAAAACCGGGCGCCGGCGAATCGTCGCATGGCCGGTACGCATGATTTTGCCAACCCGTCGATCCTTAAATAAGCGCTTCATGCCCTTGTTAGCGGCCCACCCAATGGGATCAGGATACGTCCGGCACAAAAACTGGCCGTGCCGACCGACGATGTTTCAACGACCTACATGCCAGTTTCTTGGGAGCCCTCCTCATCGGCAGGCGCGGTGCGCTTCAAGAGTTCCACACACTCCCGCTGAAGCACCGGCACGTCGGTTTCGACGATCGCCCAGACCAAAGCGTCATCGACGGTCGGGTACTCATGGGTTAACCGATTGCGGAAGTTGATAATCCGACGTGCCCGCGGTGATTGCTGCGAACGTCTCCGGTGAAAGGCGGGCGAGGGCTGAAACCGCTTCACCAAATGATGATGAACTCGCGCTCAACTGACGAACGAATGAGACGATTACCTTGGTATGCCGCTAGATCCAGATCTCGAACTGCCGTGGCGATTGCGTCGCAGGACTCAAGAATGTCACTCAAGTACGCACGCTCGTCACGCGGCATAGAGCAACTGCTTCGTGCGCTCGATGTCACGGGCTATATACGGGTTCTTTATAGCTCCGACCATGACCAGATCAATTTGGCCGCTCAACAACGCCTGAAGGTCCTCGAACATGCCAAAGTAGGCATCGACTCGCGCATATGGCTCCATCGGGGCGAACTCGACAAGCAGATCCAAATCACTTTCGTCTGGCCTAAAGTCCTCGCGCAACGCCGAGCCAAACGCATAGAGGCGCGCGACACCGTAACGTGCACACATTTTGGCTATCGCTTCACGGTTGCTTTCGAGCAGGCCGATCACGGTTACACCTCTCGCACCCCATGGTATCCGTAAAGTCAAACAAACAGCAACCCGGCAGCCCCCGGCGCGATAAGGGCCACTAACAGAAAGTGTCGGCTTCTGGGTTTGAGTCGTATGTATGATTGGATAACGAGGAGTGACACTTGGCTGGCGAGCGCAAGAAATTCGTTGTATTTAAGCTTCTGATGGCTGCCGGTTCCGCGTTGGGCATCATCCTGCTGGTACAGACCGTCACCACTTACAGGTACGTTGCCGGCGCGATGATGACGCAGGAAGCGGAAAGAGACGCGCAGCGGAAGGTTAATGCTCTCGTAGGTGCGGTCCGCTCGGCGCAGACACAGTATTTACCCGCGGTTCAGACAATCCTCGAGCAATTCCTGGAAGACTGGCGGGAGCAGGTCGTCTGGATCCGGATACTCGACAATCAGGGCCGCCCACAGGTATCAGCAGGTCCGGCCCCGGCCGAGCCCGTGCCCGCGGGTCAATTGGAGCGCCGCTTCTCAGACTCCACAATCCTCCCGGACCTGCAACCGAGTCCGGCCGGCCCCGTTCTTGTTTCACTGAGATCGTTCCTCACCGTGCCCTTTGCCTCCGGCCAGCGTGGCGCGCCGCGGGGGGCGCCGCGGGGGGCGCCGCCGCAGCGTGGGAGTAGAGGAGCGACGCCAGTGGCAGGCCCCTCCTGGAGCGTGGAAATCGCGCTGCTGCCGGAGGCCGTGTCCGGATCGTTTGCAAGCCTGCGGCGAAATCTTTTTGTGGGGGTCTCTGCTTCGCTGGCTCTGATGGCCGCCCTTATCCTTATTGGCCTCCGTTTCCCTTACTACATTCGGGGCCGTCAGATCGAACGGGAGTTGGATCTTGCCCGGCGAGTCCAGGCGGATCTTCTGCCTTCGCCGGACACGATATCCCCATACGTGGATTTTTCGACGGAATGCATTTCCGCATGGCAGGTTGGCGGAGACTTCTGCGATGTCTTTCAAGTCTCGGAGCAGCGCACGGCACTCGTGCTGGGCGATGTCTCAGGCAAGGGCATGTCTGCCGCTTTGCTGATGGCTCTTGTCCACGGCGCGATTCATTCTGTTTCCTGGACTCGCTCGACAGAAGATCATCTCAATGCAACCCGCCAGTTGAATTCCCTCCTGTGCAAGAAGACGGCAAGCGAACTCTTTACGAGCCTCTTCTGGGGCTGCTTTGATCCGGAACGGTCCACGATCCAATACATCAATGCAGGTCACCTTCCGCCATTCCTTCTCCGAAGGGTGAACAACGAACTTCAGGTACAGCGGCTCGAAACCGGAGGACCGCTGGTGGGACTTCTTCCCAGTGTCGCCTATGAGCAGGGTGAACAATACGTATCTCCCGGGGACGTTCTGGTGGCATTTTCGGACGGTGTCGTCGATGCCAGGAATTCCGCTGGAGAAGAGTTCGGCGAGGGCCGCCTCATCACGGCGATACCGGAACTGCGGGAATCTTCTGCCGCCGAAATCCGGGAGGCCATCCTCGGGCGTCTCAAAGATTTCACCGGCAACGCCGCGGTGGAGGACGATCAGACTCTGATTGTGGTCCGGTTCAAGCACGCTGGCTCATCAAGCGTTGATCCAGTTTCGTGGTCAGCCGCAAATTCCGCGAATTGCGCGAACTAATGTGGTGTCTCACAATTGAGTGGACATTTGAATTCAGCGCCGGAGGCGCGCAAG
>JACQHI010000301.1 GCA_016199105.1 Lentisphaerota bacterium
CCGGGCATGGACGTGACGTTTTTCGATAATGCGGTGAATATCGAACGGGAGCAGGACTGGTGGCCGCCCAATGTCGGCGAGCGCGCGGTGTTGCGCAAGGGCACCGATATCGAAGAACTGGACCGCCAGTCCGCGCTCCCCCGCTCGCCCTGGAACATACCGGACGATGCCGTGGTGATCGGTCTTCTCAGCAATCATCTCGAAAGACGGCTGACGGAACCGTACATGGACGCGATCGCCCGCGTGCTGAAAGAGCAGGCGAATGTCCGGTTCCTGGCCTTCGGCTCGGAGGCCCTGCCGGAGAAGATGAATTTCTTTCGGGCGCGGGGAGTGGCGGATCGCGTTCGTTTTGGCGGCAAGCAACGGCAGGCCGGTTCCGCGCTGAAAGTCCTGGATATCTATGCCAACGAATTTCCCGAAGGCGGCTCCCAGAGCCTCATCGAGGCCATGGTCTGCGGTGTGCCGGTGGCGGCGTTGCGCTGGGACGATTCCCATCACGGCAGTGTGGGGGCCGAAATCGTGGGGAAGGAATGGGCCATCGGAGAGCGCGATCTCGATCGCTACCGCGAATTGATCCTCCGGTGGGCGCGGTCGCCGGTGGATCGGAGGGAGGCGGGGCGTCAGATGCGACAAAGGGCCGAACAGGAGTTTTCCGCCCGACACTATGTGGCAGCCGTCATGCGGGATCTGGAAGCGCGTCTTCGGCGCAAACTCAACGAGTGCATTTCTCTGTGACTTTTGTGCCTGATGTGGCAAACTCGTCCGCGTTGTCCGGATCATGACCACGGATTACACGGATGGAGAGAGGTAATGGATAAAATTGATATTTCAACCGTTGTGGGGAAATCATGAAACACGAGGAACTCACGAGAGCGATCATCGGCGCAGCGATGACCGTATTGAACGAACTGAAGCCTGGCCTTGATGAGAAGCTTTATGAAAACGCATTGGTCATCGAATTGCGAAATCTGGGTCACACGGTGGAACAGCAGCGTGAATATCCCGTCCACTATCGCGAACATTTCATCGGCAAGCTCAAGCCCGATCTCATTGTGGACGGCAAGGTTATTGCCGATCCAAAGATAGCCACTGCCTTCAACGACACTCACATCGCCCAGATGCTCGGCTATCTGAACATCACCGGTTTAAACGTGGCTTTGCTTCTCAACTTTAAAGAAGCCAAGCTCCGCTGGAAAAGAGTCGTCGGTGGGACTGCGGATGGCCTTGATAGCGCTGATCAATCAACAAATCATCCATGATATCTGTGTCATCCGTGGTTAAAAAACTCTAACCTAAGCAATCGCATGACGTCTTTACCGCCAGTTTCGAGTTACGAACAGGATATCCAGGCGTTTCACGCGCGGGTGTTCGAGCTGCTTTCGCGGGCCGTTACACCCGGGCCGCCACCCGCGCCGGGCCCGTTGTTTCCTCCGGATCGTCTTCCCAATCTGTTGATTTTTTTGGGGACGGCTGTGCCGGCGCATTTTGCCTCCATCCGGGCGCAATTGCCGGCGGCTTCTTTTCTCTTCTGGCTGTATCCGTCCTGCGCGATGGAGGAGGAAACGGCGTTTTTGAGGGCCATCCCTGCGGGCAGCCGGAGCCTGGCCTGTCCTCTGCGTCCGGACTCCCTGTATCTGGACAAGCTGTCGCTGCTGATCGCCCTGTTGCCGGAAAAGCAGGTGAACTTTGTCGCTTCGCAGGAGAGTCGGACCCGGTATGCCGAACCGATCAAGGAGATTAACGAGACTGTCCAGGCCATCCTGGAGTCCTGTTCCCTGGATACCGGGCGCGGCCTGATCCGGCTTCGGTGCAGTGTATTCAACCTGCCCTCGATCGAGCGTAATGCCGGTGTGAAATTGAATCCGGTTCCGCCGGGAACGAGCGCCATCGTTTGCGGGGCCGGTCCCTCCCTGGCGCGGCAGTTCGAGCTTTTGAAAAGCCTTTCCGGGCGCGTGCTGATCGTCGCCGTGGGGCATGCGGTTCCCCGTTTGTGGCGCGCGGGCATCCGGCCGGATGTCGTGGCGGAAGGCGATCCGCACGCCTTTATGAACTGGCCGGCCGACGCCGGAGGAACCGGGTTTCTGGTCGCCACCCCGGAAGTGTCGCCGGAAGTGGCGCGCCGCTTCGAGGCCGTCTTGTGGTGCGCCGGCTCGTCCATGCCCTTCACGACGGTCATGACCCGATGGGGATTCGAGTTGCCGAGCGTGCGTCTGCACAAAACCGTCACCGTGCTTGCCCTGGAATTCGCCGCCTTGCTGGGCTGTTCTCGTGTGGCCCTGGTGGGCCAGGATCTGTGCGTGGACGAAGCCGGGCTGTCGCACGTGGACGACAATCGAGTGGGGGACCGGGATAGCCTGATCGAAGCGCCGGGAAACGAGGGGCGGACCGTGTTGACCACCCGCGATCTGGCGGGATTGCGCGACGCCCTCGAACAGTATTTGAGATTATTGAAAAAAGAGGCGGTGAATTCCGCCGTCCCTGCGCCGGACATATGGAATTGCACGGAGGGCGGCGCCGTCATCCAGGGCACGGTGCGCCGATCCTTGACCGATTTCGCGCAGGCGCTCGACCCTGCGGCGTCGGCGCCCCCGCCTGCAGCGCTTGGGGCGCAGCCCCTGCGGGCAGGGGTCTTTTTCCGGCGGGACGCGTCCGCAACCGCGATGGCGGGCAGGCTCGACGACGTCGCAGTCCGGTTGAAGGAGTATGGGGCGGGCGTGGAGACACTCGTGCTGGAGTGCAAACGACTACGGAAAGAACTCGAAACGCATCCGATCTCGATGGAGCGCGTGCGACGCCGCCAGGACGCGCTCAACGAATCCCTCGGGCAGGAGGAACGCCGGCGGGCCGACGATGCCCTGGCCCCCTGGGTGGCGCCCCTGTTGGAGTTTACCGATCATATCATGAAGGAAACGCCGGGCTGCCTGTCACAGGATCCGGATCCTGTCGTTCAGTTGAATTATCTGCAACAGCGTTTCGCGTTTGCCGGCGACTTGTGCGCGGACCTGCGGGGCGACCTGGACTGGGCCCGGGCGCGCCTGCCGAACGCCGAAAACCCAGGGCTGGCGGGGTTGAACGCGGACGTGTCCGGCGTAGTCCCGACTCTCCGAGAGGTCGGGACGAAGACGGAACGCCACCCTTACGAGTTTAAGAGTTTTCGCCGGCAGGCGCTGAATGTCATCCGGCCCGGCAATCGCCTGCTGGCCGACTGGTTGGAGCGTTATTCGGGGGATATACCGCCCCGATTCCATATTCATTGGTTGAATCAGTTTGTCCCCTATGTCACGGTTCAAATCCGGGAGAATGTCTGGAAACCGCTGTCCGGCTTTCTTTCCATTGTCGAGGATGCCCAGGCGGATGTGGATCGTTTCGTCGTCGGGTCGGGGTTCGATCCGGCCCGTCATGCTGTGGTGGTCGTGGCGCCCGGCAATTGGATTCATGCGATCGAATTCGCGCGGCGGTATCCGCGGGCGGAAATGCTGGTGGCGGAGCCCTGGCCGGAATTGCTGGCCGTCCTCATGAGCCGAGGCTGTTTCCTGCATCATTTCCCGTCCGGCGTCCTGGTGGTCGGCGCCCATGAAGCCTTGAAGGGCTGGGAGACGCTCTATGCCGACAGGCTTCAATCCTGGAAACGCCGAAACCTGGATCCGAAATTTTTTGTGCACCCTTTTGCCGCGGAAATCCCCGAGATTCAGGAGTTTGCCCGACAATTGCCGCCAGTTGTTTAGACGCAACGGGACTGCTCAGTGTGTTCAGTGTTCGGTGTTC
>JACQHI010000302.1 GCA_016199105.1 Lentisphaerota bacterium
GAGCATCGCTTTGATACTGGTGGTTGTTTGCATGCCACCAGATATACGACAAAATAAAAGTTTTGTCCCGTCTTTTTATTAGGGGCAAGCGCAGACCTACGGGACCGCTGCTCTTCCATAATGCGAATTGCTGGAAAAAGACTCGCAAATCTTGAGACAAAGGAGTATTAATGAACTCCATGAGATATGGCATAGACTTCGCGGAAGCCGTTAAAGAACATCTGCGCTTCCTTACGGCGCGAGACCGTGCTGTCATCTTTGATGCCGTTGAGAAACAGCTTCGGCATGAACCCTTGACGGAGACCCGGAATAGAAAACTGCTCAGGCCCAATCCGCTGGCTCCGTGGGAACTGAGGATAGGCGATCTCAGGGTATTTTATGATGTGGGGCAGGGTGATCCCGATACGGTGAGAATCCTGGCCGTCGGAATGAAGAAGGTCAATCGGCTGTTTATCGCCGGAAAGGAAATCATATTATGAAGACGCTGGAAATCGAACGGGCTACAGAACCGTTGTCCAAATATGCCGCCCGATTGCGCTCCGGAATGCTGGTGTTGACTTCGCACAGCAAACCGGTGGCGGCGGTCGTGTCTCTCAATGGGGTTGACCGGGAATCGCTGAGCCTGAGCAGTAATCCCGAGTTCATGAAGATCATTCGCCATGCGAGAGAAGACTTTGCGAAAGGCCGTAAACTCAGCCTGGCAGAAATGAAAAAGGCGTTCGCGTAACGCCGATGTTTTCGTCGTGTAGTTTTTCGGAAGGGGGCTAAAGGAATGTCGTTTGCCATCCAACAAGAGCTGCAACAGGTCGGCCGCACGCTGAGCGCCTGGCAGGCCCAGACGCGGGGCGCCGTCTGGATCGCCGCCGCCTTGCTGGCGCTGTGGGCGTTTGCCCTGACCGACCTCTTCCTCCAATACGAACAGGCCGGCCGGCTCGTCACCTGGCTCATTCTCGTGGGCCTGTGCGCGGCCGGCGCCTGGATGATCGCGATGGCGCTGAAGCGCAAGCGCACGGTCCAGGGCATCGCCGCGCGCATCGAACGCGCCTTTCCCAAGCTCGACAACCACCTGATCAATTTCGTCCAGTTCCTCGATCAGGGCGGCGACGACTCCATGAAACAGGCTTACCTGGCGCGCGGCGTTCCCGAATGGGCCGGCTTCAACATCGGTATCCTGAAGGATCGGAAATCGTACTGGCTCTCCATCGGCGCGCTGGGCCTGGCCGGTTGCGTCATGGCCGGCACCCTGGCGCTGGCCGGACCGGCCTGGAAAAATGCCGTCCTGCGGATCGTCAATCCGTTCTCGCCGCGGCCCCCGGCCACGCTGGCGCATATCCGGGCCGTCACGCCCGGCGACGCGGCCGTCCTCATCGGCTCGTCCGTCTCGCTCGCCTGCGAGGCCACCGGCAAAAGCGGCCAGCCCGTCACCCTCGAGCTCTGGCCGAAGGACGATAAAAAAAGCGTGATCAAAATGGGGAAGATCGCCGGGACCGACACGCAGAGTTTCCCCTATCGCATCCCCAAGATTTCGACGGAAACGGAGTATCGGTTCACCGTGGGCGATGCCTATGGCAAGCGCCATACGATCCGCGTGCTGCCCCCGCTGGCTTTCAAGAAAATCACCCTCAATGTCATCCCCCCGCCCTACACCGCGCTCGAGAAACGCTTCTTTGACGGCATCGCGGAGGACATCGTCATTCCCGAGGGGTCCCATCTCAATCTCATCGTCCGCTGTAATCGCCCCCTGAAGGATGCGCTCGTCACCGGCCAGGACGAAGAAGAACTCTCCATGGACTCCCCGGACAAAGGCGAAACCTGGACCGCCGATCTCGAGGTGACGACCGCGGCGCCGCTCGAACTCCTGGCCGCGGACAAGGACGACTGGAAGGCGGGAACGTCCATCAAGTTCCAACTGCTGCCGGACAAGCCGCCGGCTGTCCGGGTCATCGCCCCCGCCACCCAGACCGTCCTGACGCCCGGATCCAAGCCGGACATCCAGTTCGAGGCGTCCGACGAATACGGCTTGTCCCGCATCGTCCTGGAACGGATTCCGGCGGACGCCAAGGCCGACACCCCCGGCGCGCCGGTCAAGGAATGGACCCTAACCGACGGCGATACGCTGCTGGCCACCAACTGGAACGAAGCCGTCCCGATGCCCCCGAACGGACAACCGCTGGCCTTCCGGCTGACGGCCTATGACAACTGCCCTCCGGCCATCGGCGGCCCCCGCAAAGCCCAGTCGCCTCCGATCGTTTTCGCTTCAACGCTGGCCCGGGACGCGGCGAAGAAGGAGAAGGAATCCGCGGATAAAACGCAGGCCGCGCTCGCGGACCTGGTCGCGCTTCAGAAGAAAAACCTGGACGACACCACCAAATTGAATGCCATCGTTGACGTGGCGGAGGCGGCGCAATGGACGGAAGTCTCGACGGTCCAGAAACAAATTCGCGCGCTGGCCGGCAAACTGCTGGTGGATCCCCGGAAACCGATGGGCACATTGACGGATTCCCTGAAGGAGTTGTACACCGGCGCCATGCAGGAAGTCATTGACAGCCTGGAGCGCATTCCCACGACGGAGAAAGACGGCAAGGCCGCGCTTTCGCGCAAGAGCGTCCTGCTCGAAGATCGGATTTTACGCACTCTGACCCGCGTGGAAACCGGCGTGGAGAAAAGCAAGCCGAACCGCGAAATCACCGGGCTTCTGGCCCTGCTGGAAGCGCTTGTCCACGGACAAACCGGCGCGTTGGACCAGACCAAGGCGCTCGGAGCCAAGACCATCGAGGTGGGCAAGACGCTGCTCGACAAGCAGGAAGGCCTCTACACCGATACCTCCGCGTTCGTCCAGCGCTGCCGCGCGGAATCCCAGTCGCTGGCCGTCAACGAGCCGGACTTCGCCAAGCTGGCCGCACAGGTCGCCGACGGCTGCGAGAGCCGTAAAGTCGCCGCCAACATGCTCAGGGCCGTCGAACAGTTGGAAAACAAGGCCCCGAGCGCGGCCGTTCCTCTCCAGTCGGACGCCCTGAAGGCGCTTGAGGAATTCCAGAAACTCATGAGTCAATGGCGGTCCGCGGACGCCACCAACACGATGGCCCAGGCGAAGGAAGCGCTCGGGGATGCGAAGGAAAAACTGGAGAAGATGATGGACGTGCAGGCCAAGGTGCTGGACAGCATCCGGGAAGTCAAGCGCCAGAAGGACGCTTCGGGCGACAAGAAGCGGGATGCCATGGAAGAGGAAGCCGAAGAGATTGACAACGCCATGCAGGAAGCCATGCTGCAGATCGCCACGGACCTGCAGGTTCTCCCCGAACTGCCGGTCGCCAACGACGTCGTGGACGACGTGTTCCAGATTTTCGAGGAGAACCGCCAGATCAAGGGTTCGGAGAAGACGAAAAAGGCGGAGGAACTCGGCCTGCAGAAGGAGGACATGATCACCGATCTCCTCGAGAAGATGAAGGACACCAAGAAACGCATTGACGACATGGAAAGCTGGCTCACGCCGAAGCCCGACTCCAAGAAACGCGACATCGAATCGTTCGACAAGGCCGAGATGCCGGAAATCCCGCTCGTCCCCCTGCCCAGCGAAATGGAGGACATCATCGGCGATCTCCTGAAACAGGAGGAGGAACAGGAAAAGAAAAGCGATGACTCCACCGGCAACCAGAGCCTGGCCGACGCCGCCATGGGCTGGGACGTGGCCCAGGGCGAATGGACGACCTATGACGCCAAGGGCAAGTCCGGCAACGAACGCCCCGATCACAAGGAACAGGATGGCCGCTCCACCGTGGGACGCCAGGGTCAGTCCGACGGCGAAACCGCCGCCGGCTCCGGTAAAATCAACGAGGGCGACGAAAACATCGAAAAGCGCATGACCCAGGACAAGGGACAAAGCGGCCAGGTCCAGGAGGAGGGTCATGCCAAGGCCAAGGCCACCGGCGGCGGCAAGGGGTCGGGCTATGGAGACGAGCTGGGCATGGCCGGCACGGGCGATCGCCGCGATTCGCAGGTTCAGAAGGGCTCCGAAAAGGGCATGCAGGCGATGCTCCGGCGAAACGCCGAGGCGCTGTATGCGCGCGCCTCCATGTCCCACATCAAGACCGGCTCTCTCGACGAAGTCGTCAAAAACATGCGTTTGGCGGAGGACGCGGAGGCCCGCAACGCGCCCATCCGGCAAATCCGCGAATATCAACGCCGCGCCGTCGCCGCCCTGAAAAAATGCAAGACGGAACTGGGCGCCGGCGTTTTGCCGGGCGACCTGGATGGCGACCTGTCGGTTCCCCCCATCGAAGATCAACTGGCCGGCGCCAGCGATGAAGCCCCCGCCAATTACCGGGACCTGGTGGCGGACTATTTCAAGTCCCTGAATACAGCGCCGTAAGTGGCGGAAGCCAAGACCATGAAACGGCGAGGTGGTGAGACGGTGCACCGGCGAAGGAGAATAGAGACAACGCTCGTGAATGTGATTAATTACTATCGCGAGTTGTCACCGTTTCACCGACTCACCATTTCACCGATTCGTCCTGCCATCCTCTGCGCCTTCCTCCTCCTCGCCGTCTCGGCATGGGCTAAACAACCCGCCGCACCCCCCAATGAACCCGTCGCATCCCCGCCCGATCCGCCGGCCGCCGCCGGGACCGACCCGGCGTCCGAACCCAACTGGCAAAACGACAAAGCCGAGCTCTGCTTCGATTTCGATATCGTCGGCGGCCCTTCCGACCCGGTGGCCGGCATTATCGCCGTCATCCCCGACGGCGGCATCCTGCCCCGCCCCCGCTTCAAGGCGGAGGTCGCGACGCCAGGTGGAACAATCCTGAAAAGCGAATTGATCTGGCATAATTCCCGGGAGGGCGCCGCCATCGTCTTCGAACCCCCATCGGACACCGCCACGGTCCAACTGTATGTGCTGCCGTCCAACGACACGCCCAAGCCTCTCTCACAATTCCGCCCCAGCATCGTCGTGTTCGGAAAAAACGTCGCCACGGCCGGCCTGGACGCCGCGCGGTCCATGGCCAACGTGCCCGTGATCGCCGACGACGTCCTGTTCGGAACGGTGGATCAGATTTTCGCCACCACCGCTCCCGTCGTGCAGGACGCGAATTCCGCGTCCTACTTCCTCGGCTGGTTCAAGCCCCAGACCGCCGGAAAGTCCTATCTCTACACCATCTCCAAGGACGGTTCCGAATTCGCCGTGGACGGCAATCTCGTTCATAGTTGGCCCGGCCTTCATGACCGCTCCGGCGGCGTCGGCGCCGAACACGGCAACTGGGTCAATCTGACCGCCGGCATGCACAAGATCGAATACTTCCATTTCTGCGCGCACCCCAAGGGATTCGAAACCTATTTCGGCGTCCAATGGCCGGGCGCCAAGCCGGTGGACAACCCCAAATTCCCGGGAAAGAAAAACAAGGACTTCACCAGGGAAATGCAGGCGTCGGATTTCACGCATTCCGGCAAGGCCAAACTCACCGGCGTCCGCTCGAAAAAGGGGCCGACCGCCGTCATCGACGC
>JACQHI010000306.1 GCA_016199105.1 Lentisphaerota bacterium
CTATCCGTCGGCTGACGGATAGCAGGCGGGACGGTTCACGATTGCGTTGAGCCATGCTAAAAACCGGCATCCCCGGCCTGAACCATCCCGGCGAATTATTCGCCAAACCCCTTTTCCTTCAGATACCCGATTACCGCGCCGACGGTGGTCAATTTCTCGGCATCCTCGTCCGGAATTTCGGCGCCGAATTCCTCCTCGAACGCCATGACGAGTTCCACCTGATCCAGCGAATCGGCGCCCAGATCCTCCACAAAGGAGGCCTCCGGGGTCACCTGCTCCGCGTTCACGCCAAGCTGTTCCACGATAATATCCTTCACTTTGTCATCGAGTGCCATTAACGAGCCTCCTTATTTTACATTACCATTCCGCCGCAAACGGTCAGAACCTGGCCGGTCATGTAGGCCGACAGATCGCTGGCCAGGAACAAGACCACGTTCGACACGTTCTGGGGACTGCCAAAGCGCCCCATCGGAATGGCATTCAACATTTTCCGCCGGATTTCCTCCGGCAGCTTTTCCGTCATTTTGGTTTCAATGAAACCCGGCGCCACGGCGTTCACCCGGATATTGCGCGAGGCAAATTCCTTGGCGGCTGACTTCGTGAACCCGATCACCCCCGCCTTCGAGGCGGAATAATTGCATTGCCCGATATTGCCGATGAGCCCGACAATGGACGCCACATTGACGATGTTCCCGGCGCGCTCCTTCATCATGTATTTAACGGTCGCCTTGGTGAACAAATACACGCCCTTCAAATTGACGGACAACACCGCATCCCAGTCCGCTTCCGACATCCGGATCAGGAAATTGTCCTTGGTGATGCCGGCATTGTTGACCAGAATATCGAGCCGCCCGAAGGCGCCGATCGCCTGGTCCACCGTCTCCTGGACGCTCGGAGCCTGGCTGACGTCCGCGGCCAGACAGAGCGTACGGCGCCCCAGTTGGCTGACGGCCTTGTCGGTATCCGCGAGCCATTCCTTGTTCAGGTCGCATAGAACGAGGTCGGCCCCTTCGCGGGCGAGCGTCTCCGCAACGGCCCGGCCGATTCCGCGCGCGGCGCCTGTGACCAGCGCTGTCTTGTTGTCCAACAAACCCATGAAAGCGTTCCATTTCCAAAAATTTTTTCGATGCTTATAGCAGAAAACCGAAAAGCCGTCCACCCTTTCATTCGATTATTTTGGAGCCTCCCAGCCGGCCCGGTTTCCATGGCCGGCCCATCCCCGATTCGGCGCTTATTGCCGGTTGTTATTTCAACGACTCCTGATATAGTTGCCCCCGTTCACGCATGCAAGCCTAAAGATCGGATATATCAAAGGAGTAAAAAAATGAGTGTTCTCGGCATTATCGGCTACGGATATGTGGGGCGATCGATGGAATACGGCTTCGTGGAATGCGACCGCCAGCGTGGATTCGAGCCCAAACACAGTGTCCGGATCTACGACAAGTACAAACCCCGCGACCCGATGAAAAAGGTCCTGGAGGAGAGCGACATTATTTTCATGTGCCTCCCCACCCCCTATGACGAGAAGAAACTCAAAATAGACTTGTCCATTTACGACGAGGTCATGTCGGAAATCTGCCCGGCGATCTCGGGCGCCGGCAAGGTCGTGGTCGTGAAGTCCACCGTGGTTCCCGGCACTACGCGTCGGTATGCCGCCGAATACCCCAAGGTGCCGTTTGCGATGAACCCTGAATTCCTGACGGAGGCCAATTACTTCCAGGACTTTATGAATCCGGACCGAATCGTCATTGGGGCCGACAACGATTGGGTTGCGCAGCGGGTGATCGACCTCTACCGGACGTGCTTCCCGTCCGCCGCCATTCTCCGCATGAGCACGGTGGCCGCCGAGATCGTCAAGTACCAGGCCAACGTCATGCTGGCCGTCAAGGTCGCCGTGTCCAATGTGTTCTACGATATCTGCGCGGCTGAACGCGTCAATTACACGGACGTCCGGAAGGCCGTTTCCCTGGATCCCCGTATCGGCCCCAGCCACACCGAGGTGACCACCGAACGCGGGTTTGGCGGCAAATGCTTCCCGAAGGATCTCGGCGCCATCATCGGGCGCTGCCGGGAACTGGGCGTGGACTGCAAGCTCCTCGAGGAAGTCCATGCCTACAACCTGCGCATCCGCAAGGTGCGCGACTGGCACGAAATCGCCGGCGCCACCGTCGGCGGCCGCATCTATAAGAAGCAGGACGCCGCGACGAAAAAGAAGGGGACGAGGCACAAGAGCCAATAGCGCGCCGCCTTGAATTTCCTTTTCCCGCGAAAAAAACGGCGGGCAGTCTGTTGACCTGCCCGCCCTACAAAAATCGGAAACCCTATCAGAAGCGCGCCGCGCCGACGGGCGTTGCTCCGGTCCAACCCCACGACATGCCCCAGGCGAGGATGCTCCCGGACATGGTTCTGATAAACCAGTTGCCGGATGCCGGATCCCAGACGGCCAGATCGTCATTGCCATCGCCATCATAATCGCCCGACACCGGCTGCGCCCCCGGCCAGCCCCAGACCGTGCCCCAGGCAAGGACATTCCCAGTTATCGTCCGGACAAACCAGTTACCAGTAATCTGGTCGAAGACGGCCAGATCGTCGTTGCCATCGCCGTCATAATCGCCCGCCACCGGCATGGCGCCCGGCCAGCCCCACGGAATGCTCCAGGCCATCAACTCGCCCGGCACGCTCCGAATGAACCAATTCCCCGTGTCCCTATCGAATACCGCCAAATCATCCACGCCATTTCCATCGTAATCGCCCGGCACCGGCTGCGCCCCCGGCCACCCCCACGTTTGACCCCACCCCAACATGATGCCGCTGATCGTTCGAATATACCATCGGCCCGTGTTCTGATCGAAAACCGCCAAATCGGCGACGCCGTCCCCGCTGTAATCGCCCGGCACCGGCTGTGCCCCCGCCCAACCCCAACCGAGATTGAACGCGAGCAACTCCCCAGCAAGCGTCCGGATGTACCAGTTGCCGGATGCCTGATCCCAGACGGCCAGATCGTCATTGCCATCGCCATCATAATCGCC
>JACQHI010000285.1 GCA_016199105.1 Lentisphaerota bacterium
AGTATACCCCGCTCCATGGCGGGGCGCGCCGCGGTTAATCGTAAAGATTACACATTGAACGGCGGTTTCGGCGAAACCGCCCTACCCAAACGAACGGCCATTCTAGACTATCTACTCCGCAGGAATTACTGCGACTGGGAGGATCGACTGTGGGCTTCGAAACGTTACAGGGCATCACGCCCTTTTCCAGTTTCTATGACGTGCGCGATCAGGTGAAGCGGCATGTGTATGCCCGCTCGGATGCCGCTTTCTCCGCCGGGGATGCGGCGCGGGATGCCGTGCGGAGCGTTGCCGCGCTCCAACGGCGGCAGGCCTGGGCCCGCCGCGCGTTTCTGCGGGCAGTCGGCGGTTTGCCCTCCCTCCGCACGCCCTTGAACGCGCGCCTTACGGGCGTCGTGCGGGAGGTCGGATTCCGCATTGAAAAAGTGATCTTCGAGTCCCGCCCGCGGCATGTTATCACGGCGAATCTGTATCTGCCGGAAGGCGTGACCGCGAAGCGGGGCGCCGTGCTGTTTCTCTGCGGCCATCATGAAGCCGCCAAGCAGGTCGATGAATATCAAATCGTTTGCCGAACCCTCGTGCGCGCGGGCCTCATTGTCCTGGCGCAGGATCCGATCGGGCAGGGGGAGCGCCTGAGTTATTACGACCCGGCCACCGGCCGCCCCCAGGTGCCGTGGGGCACCGCCGAACACGCGTATGCCGGCGCCCAGTGCCTGCTCCTGGGCGACACCCTCGGCCGTTATTTCCTCCATGACGCCATCCGCGGCATGGACTATCTGTGCGCGCGGCCGGAAGTGGAGCCCGGGAAAATCGGCGTCACCGGCAACTCGGGGGGCGGCACGCAGACGTGCATGATGATGCTCGCCGATCCGCGGGTGGCGGCGGCGGCGCCCGCCACCTTTCTGATGAATCGTCGCGGTTACCTGTACGCGGGAGGCGCGCAGGATGCCGAACAAATCGTGCCCGGCCTTACGGCGCTGGGCATTGACCACGAGGATTATTTGCTGGCCATGGCGCCCAAACCGGTCCTGGTGCTGGCCGTCAAATACGATTATTTCCCGATCGAGGGAACGCGCCAAACCGTGGCGCGGTGCCGGCGTTTCTGGAAACTGTTTGGAAAAGAACGCGCGTTGAAGCTCCTGGAAACGCCCGCTCGCCACGCCTATACACCCGTCATGGCGGACGAGGCCGCCGCCTTTTTCAGCCGTTGTTTCCATGCACGCCCCCTGAAGAAGACTGGCCCCATCCGGCCCATCCCGGCGGAGCGGCTGTGGTGCACGAAATCCGGCCAGGTGAAGGGCGACTTCCCGGATGCCCGCTTTGTCCTGGACGAAAACCGGGCCCGCCTCGCGGTTTTGCGGGACAACCGGGAACCGCCGGAACGCCGTCGCCGGAAAGCGCTGGCCTGGCTGAAGGAGCGCGTGTTTTTCGCCCGCCGTCCCTGCGCCTCGAACCTGCGCCTCTATTACGAAGGGGTTCATGAGGGCTTGACGGTCCAGGCCGGCCTGGGGTGGGCGCAGGAGGGGCTGTTCATCCACGGCCTGCTCTTCCGGCTCCGGAAGACTGACGGGCTCCGGTTGCCCGTCACGCTGGCCGTCTGGAAAGACGGCACGGCCGCGTTGACGCGCCATGAAGCCTGGATCGAAAGCGAATGCCGGGCGGGAAAAGCCGTCCTGGTTTTGGATGTCACCGCCTCCGGCGGTCTTCTCCCCAATCCCCTGAACGCCGCGAATCCGCGGGAACGCTTCGGGGTCATCCATAAATTGTGCGACGATCTCTTCTGGTTGGGCGACAGCCTGGCGGCCCTGCGCGTGTTTGACGTGATCCGGGCCGTGGACCTGTTGCGGGAATGGCCGGGCGTGAAAGCCGGCACGGTGGATGTCCATGCCGCGGACCGCGAAGGCCTTTATGCCCGCCTCGCCGCCGCGCTGGATTCCCGACTCCGCCGGGTGCGGGTGTCGGGAGAAATGCGGTCCTATGCCGACTGGGTGAACGCGCGCGAATACGATCCGGACGGCATTCAGCCGTTGATCATGCCCGGCCTGTTGCGGCGATGCGATCTGCCCGACCTGTGCCGAAACGATTCGGCAAAGCCGAATCGTTACAGGGGAGGTAGGTCAGCCAGGAATGGCTGACATACTGGCGGGTGGATGGCGAGGACTATGGTGCCGGCCCATGTGGATTTCCCGAACACTGAACACTGAACCCTGAGACCTGCGCCGTTACGCCGGATCTAGCGCGCCGCCCAGAGCATGCCGCGGCGGAGGATTTCGGCGAGTTCGGGGACCTGGAAATCCTTGGCGACATGGCCCAGCGACGTGTAGAAAACGCGGCCGTCGCCGTAGCGCCGTTTCCAGACCGCGGGCATGATGGCGCCGCGAATCCAATGGATGCCCCACTGTTCGCCGGTAAAGGTGGTGGTGGCCAGCACCTCGTTGCTGGGATCCACGTGCATGTAATATTGTTCCGAATGCATTTTGAAATCGCGGATGTCCCTCGTGATGGGATCGTCGTGTTCCACGATATTGACGGTGTAATCGATGATGCCGCCCGGGTGCGAGACCCATTGTCCGCCGGTCATGAACTGGTATTCCGTGTTCGCGCGGAAACTGTCGCACATGCCGCCGTGCCAGCCGGCGATGCCGGCGCCGGAGAGAATGGTTTCCAGGAGTCCTTTTTCCTGTTGGGGGGTGATGGTGGACATGGTCCAGATCGGCACGATCAGGTCCGTGGAACGCATTTTTTCGGTGTCGAGATAGGTGTCCAGGGAATGGGAGAATTCGACCTCGAACCCCTCTTTTTTGAGGATGGTGGCGGCCATATTGGCGGTGGCCTGGGGTTCATGCCCGTCCCAGCCTCCCCAGTTGATTAAGGCTTTTTTCATGCCCGTTTCTCCTCGATGCCTGGTGAACGCCGTTGTCCGTCCACAACGCTGTATCGCCGGGTATTCCACACGTTTAGGCCCCGGCAGGCAAGTAAATTATGCTAAAACCGGGAAGTCCGGGAGTCAAACGGAATAAACACGCGATCAACGCGGCGAGGCTTCGGCTTGGCAGGCCAGCATGACTTTGTCTATAACCGCCTGCAGATCCGACGGGTTGATCGGCTTGGCGATATAGGCATTCATGCCGGCGTGAAGGCACGTGGCCTCGTCGCCCTTCATGGCGTTCGCCGTCATGGCGATGACAGGAATGGCGTGATTCCGGACGCCGGATGCCGGGCTGCGGATTTGACGGGCAACTTCCAGTCCGTCCATCCCCGGCATCATCACATCCATCAGGACGAGGTCGAAATCGGGCCGAGTCAAGGCCTCCAGTGCTTCTGGTCCGGTGAAGGCTTGCGTCGCCTCATGACCGTTCGTTTTCAGGATTTCCGAGGCCAGAAGGCCGCTGGTGGCGTCGTCTTCCACGACGAGCACTCGTAATCCCCGGCGGATGGGAGGCCGCTCGATGGACAAGGGTTCCTCCGGTCCCGGAGCCGGTTGAAGCGACAGGCGGGCGGTGAAATGAAACGTACTGCCCTGGCCTTTCACACTCTCGACCCAAACCCTGCCGCCCATCATGTCCACCAACCGTTTCACGATCGCCAAGCCCAGCCCGATGCCGCCGTGCTTCCGGGCGTGTGAATTATCCGCCTGGGTGAAGGGGTGGAATATCTCCGCGATCTTGTCCGTCGGAATACCGATGCCGGTGTCCTGCACGGAAAAGCGGAGGAGAACGGAAGGCGGGTGTTCTCCGGCGCTCTGCTTTTGGTGTTCCATGTTGTTTCCCCCTGAACCCCGAACCCTGAACACGCCCTCATCCTCTTGCACCACCGCGATATGAATTCCGCCCTTATCCGTGAACTTGACGGCATTCCCCACCAGGTTGACCAACACCTGGCGCAAACGCTGGGCATCGCCATAGACGACCGCCGGCAGGTGTGGAGCCACGATCCTGTCCAGGGCGAGTTTTTTGTCGCCGGCCGGGAACGTCATCATTTGGATGACGTCGGAGACAAGTTGCTCCACCGAGAACGGCTCCTGGACCAGTTCCATGCGATCCGCCTCGATTTTCGACAGGTCCAGGATGTCGTTGATCAGCGTGAGCAAGTGCTTGCCGGCGCTGTGAATCTTCTGCAAGTCCGGAGTGAAATTTTGCTGTCCGAGGTCTTCGGCCTCCTCCTGCAGCAT
>JACQHI010000286.1 GCA_016199105.1 Lentisphaerota bacterium
CCCCCATGCTTTTCAACACGCTCTCCGCCGCGCGCATGCCGTCCACCGCGGAGCTGACGATGCCGCCGGCGTACCCGGAGCCCTCCCCGGCGGGAAACAGGCCGCGCGCGCCGGCCGATTCCCCCTCGTCATCGCGCACCATCCATAACGGACTGGAACTGCGCGTTTCGACGGCATACAGGACAGCCGCATCCGGGCTGACACCCTTCAGGTCCTTCAGCATGGCGGGAAGCACACTTTGCAAAGTGTGCGCAACGGTTTCCGGCAGGATCGTCCGGAATTCCGAGGGCGCCGCCCGGACGCACGAACGGTCCTCCGGCAAGTCCGCGGAAACTTTTCCCGCCAGGAAATCGCCGAGTCGCGACGCGGGCACGACATAGCCGCCGCCGGCGGCCGCGAAGGCTTTGCGCTCCATGTCTTGCTGAAAAGCCACGCCGGCCAGCGCCGGTATCGGGTGCTCGGGATAATCCGGCGGCCCCACCGGCACCAGGAACGCCGCATTGCCCCTGGACAGCAGACGCTTGGAATAGCTCATGCCGTTGATCGCGAGCAGGCCGGGCTCGGAGGCGCAGGCGATCACCGTCCCGCCCGGACACATGCAAAAGCTGTAGCAGGCGCGGAGCCCGGCGCCTTCCCGGCGCGTCAGCCGGAAACTGGCCGCGCCCAGCAGCGGGTTCCCCCTGCCCGCAGTGCTACGCTCAGCGTTGCAGGCGGGGGCGAAGCGTCCGTATTGGGCGCGATTGATGGCCGCCTGCGGCAGCTCCAGGCGGACACCGACGGCAAACGGTTTGGCCTTGAGCGCGACGCCCGCCGCGGCCAGTATGGCGTGGACATCCCGGGCGCTATGTCCGACCGCCAGCACGCAATGCCGGCAGGCCATTTCCTGTCCATTAACAATCACGGCCCGCAGACGGCCCTCTTCGATGAGCAGATTGTCCAGGCGCGAATGGAAACGGACCTCGCCGCCGGCCTCCCGGATTCGCTCGCGCAGGCGCGGCACGATTTCCAATAAGCAATCGCTGCCGACATGCGGTTCGGCGTCCATCAGCACGGACTCGTCCGCCCCGCAGGCATGGAGCAATTGCATGAACTCGCGAACCCGGCCGCGCTCCTTGCTGCGGGCGGTGAGCTTGCCGTCGGAGAACAGCCCGGCGCCGCCCTCGCCAAACAGCACATTACTTTCCGGGTCCAGCGTGCCGTCCCGCCAGAAACGGGCCACCACGGGCGCGCGGGCCCGCGCAACCTCGCCGCGCTCCAGTAGGAGCGGGCGCGCGCCGGCCACCGCCAGCGCGTAGGCGGCCATCAGCCCGGCCGGCCCGGCCCCCACGACAACCGGCCGCGGCTCGACCGGCCGCGACAGGATCCGTCGGCTGACGGGCTCCCCGGACTGGACGCATTCGACGCCCGGCCGCTGCGCCGCGTCCGGCAGCCGGTCCAGCTTCAAGTCCGCCTCCACGGTCGCGACATAGACCGGTCCCGGCCGGCGCGGCCGCGCGTCTAGCGAACGGCGGACGACCTTCAGATTCGAAAGGAGTTCCGGCGCACAGGCCGCCTTGCGGCTGACCTGCCGCCGCAAAGCGGCCTCGTCATAATCGAGCGGAACGATGATTTCCTGGATTTGGATATGCATCAGTATGGGGAAACGCAACGATCAATGCTTTTCGCCGCCGTATCTCACATGCTCTTCCTTCACCTTGAGCACTGCGCTGATCCGCTTGGCCATGTTGTCGGAATAGGTGCGACGGCCATGTTCGTAATCGCTGACCATATTCTGCCGAATGCCAAGCTCGCCGGCGAGCTGAGCCTGCGTCAACCCCGCCTTCAGACGGGCGCCGGCCAGCAAATTCCCGATCCGATTCTTCTCCATCTCCTTCCAATAATCGGTGCTTTCGATGGAAACGAATTCATCGCCCGGTTCGTCCGCGAGGACGGCCAGGTCGTATTTCCTCCGAATCCAGGCCAGCAGTTCGTCGACATGCTCGCCATGGATCGAAAGCTCAATATGAGGCTTTTTCACGAGAGCCAACATAATACACCTCGATTACAATTTCGTTCTTCCGCCACGTCCAGCAGGCCACATACCGATAACTCAAGCGGCAATGGTACCGGATAACCTCGCATTACGCCACGGGCAAGTCATATTCTTAACGGCCGGCGCGCCGAGGGCCTGACTCGCAGGCCACCTTACGGCTGACCTGCCACCGCAAGGTGGTCTCGTCATAGTCGAGCGGAACGATGATTTTCTGGATTTGGATATGCATGGGGGCATGGTTCACGGTTCAACGGTTCACAGTTCCAAGGTTGTCCTGCTCGCACCTGCCCGTCCCGACTCTCCGAGAGGTCAGGGCTATCCGTCAGATGACGGACAGGCGGGGTTGTCGCAACATAGCAGGCGGGGGCGAAAAACCCAAACCATACCTTGCGCTTGTTAGTGGTCAGCCCCACGCACCTTGAGGCCGAGCTTCCCGGCTCTCCACATGATGAAGTCGAGCACTTTCATTTCTGGCATCATGTCAGGCGTGACTCCGTATTGCCTGCGGAAACGTTCCCTAGGCTCGAGCAACGCGTCAGTCGCCAGAATCTCGCTGTATGCATCACGAATCCGCTCGTAGCAGGCAAGGTAGCGATCGAGTCGGTCCTCAAAGGGACGGTAGTTGTACGGAGTGCCGAAGCCGAAGACACGCGCGACCTCTGAGTCATAGATCGGGTAGTCCGAGCGCACGGTATTGGCCAGTTTCGTGGTGAAGGAGAACTGGAGAGTCTGCTGCCCCTTGCGGTTAGGGAATGGACGCAGAGCAAGCACAACGGCCTTCAAGTCGACGTCTCCGCGAACCCGCGCATCCTCCATAAGACGGAAGTATTCCGACTTGAAGTCGCTCGTGAGTCCTGCATTGTCGATCCGGTAGAACGACCGGAAGACGAACTGGAACAAGTAATTCGTCGACACATCGCCAGCTGCGAACTGCCTAGCAAGGAACACATACACGTCGACAGATTCCTGACCGACTGAATCCACGGCCTTAGTCGCGCCACCAGCGAGTTGACTCAGGTGCAATGACATCGCGCTTGAACCCCTAACGTTCCGGCTCACTTTGAGGAGACCGCGTAGCGGGCTCCGAATAAGGTGCGGCCTGTGGTTCGGCTTTCATTATTTCTTCTATCAGTTCCCATTTGTTCAGGTAGTTGGAAATGCCCCATCCGCTGAAAGATGTGTGAGGGGGAAGGTGCACCGTGCGCACCTTACTATCCTTGCGAGCCTGTCCTTTGGCTCCCGGTGTCTTCAGCCATAGATCGTGTGCCTTTGAGACGTTGGATGCCATGTCTGCCGACGGAATAATGTAGTATTCGAAGAGGCGGTTCGATTCAGGAGACGGAATCCCCGCCAAAACCCAGAAGAAGGAGGGACCGAAATTGCGGTGTGCTTTCATCCCAACAGTGCATGTCTTGTTCCCGGGACGGAATGTTTTGACCTGAATATGAACAAAGCGTGTCCCTGCTCCGTTGCTGCAAAGGACATCGACATTTGGGGTGTTGCCCAGTGTGACAACGGCGGCGTACCCTCTGCGACAAAGTTCCCCGGCGACGAAGAACTGGCTCGCATTGCCTCGAAATGTCTTATCGTGTTCCATTTCTTTGTCCTCCAGTAGGGGCGTTCACTGACGGCACGGAAGCGCCGTGACGCCGTGTTCGGCAATTTATTCCACGCCTGACCCGATTCTGCTCCACTGCTCTTTGAACTTTTCGCAATAGTATGCCTTTGGCTGAAGCCAATAACTGGTCTTTCCGTCCTTCTCGCCCTTGTGGGCGAGGCGTTGAATTTCAACTGGTGTAAGCACAAAGCAATCAAAATCATGCGGGTATGCCCGTACGCAGACAACAATGAAATCCGATAGATGGTTGTCCATTTTAGTGCCGAGTGGAACGGGATTCTTTTTTGAGAGGGTTTTGACTTGGATGAGTACCCGTTTTTGGCCGGTCTGGCTATATGCCATGATGTCGATTCCCTTGGCATTCCTTGCGGTTGACATTACGTTCCACCCGAAGAGCGACAGTTTATAGCATGTGTAATAGAGACCGATGTTGCCAACTGTCTGGCTGGTTACAACGCCACGGGGAAACTTTGTTCTCATTCTTATCATGCTTTTATCCTCTCTTCACCCGAACGAATTTCTTATGCCTCAAAAATATCATCCCACCTAATACGGGAGGAAGCGTGATATGCCTCAAACAAGCCGTGCGACGGCTTCACGACCGGATATGGCAACATCCCCGGATTCATCGGACACCTCCGCCCGCCCTACCGCCACAGTTCGCACCCGAAGTCAGCGCAAGGTTACACGAGCCGCCCTTTGGAAATCAAGATCGTTGTCGGACAGCGCATAGCAACGGGCGCATCTGCGATTCGGTGCGATCATGCCGCCC
>JACQHI010000290.1 GCA_016199105.1 Lentisphaerota bacterium
ACGCAAAATTGATTCTCCGACTGATGTCAGTGGGGAATTATCCGCGATCCACCGACCGTGTCTCCGCCAGCGTGAGCAGCTCCCGGGCGTCGGCCTCGGTCTCGGTGGTGGTGTCGATGAACAGCCCCCGGGCGGACAACTCCGCCAGCGCCGTTTCGACTTCATCCGCGGCGATGCTGATGTGGAGGTTCTTCCCCGCTTTCTGGACTTTCTTGAGCGTATCCAGGTAATGAAGGGGACTGTCTTGCCCCGCGCCCGGCAGGATCTGGATGGCCTGAAGCCGGGGCAGTTGACACAGCGCCTCGACGTGCCGGAAGGCGCTGACTCCATCCACATGATAGACCGAGTGATCGAGAAACTCCGTCTGCCGGCGCAGGGCGGGGAGGAAGAGCGCCTGAAACATATCCGGTCCGACGTTGTATGAGAAATCGTTTTGCACCGCGAAGAACTTGCCGGGCGACCACAGGTTGAACCAGCATGTGGAGCCCTCGGAAGCCTCCCGGACGATGCCGAAGCAGCGGTCGTAGAAGTCGAACCACATGTCCATCAGGTATTCCTCTGCCGCCCTGACGTCGTCCGGGCGCTCGACGCAATCCAGGAGGAGCTGTTCGGTCCCGCGCACGGCCGCGAGCGTGTCGCCCGAGGCGCCCAAATCGCCGATGGAGGGAAGCGCCTGACCTCGGGATTCCTCGACGGCCCGTTTCAGCATCCGCATCGTGAACTGATGGTTCGCATGGGTCTCGTCGAGGCGGAGGGCGCGAACGTCGAGACGTTCGCTGTCCGTCAGGATCGGCTGCCACCAGCCCGTCTCCATGTCGAGCTCGGTCGGACAGCCGAGAAGGGCGGGTATGGCCGACACCCCCGCGTAGCCGGCGTTCCACACCGGAATGGCCTCTCCGCCGAAGAAGGTCCGGCCCAGGGTATACGCCATGGCCTGGCTGATCCAGTCCAGGTCATACCATTTTTGCTCGGGCGATCGGGGAACGGGCGGCGGAGGGATGTCGGGCGGGTTGTTTCTCGGCGCGGTCACCCCCAACGCGCAGCGTCCAAAATACTCATGGTTCCACCAGAAAAGGTACCGCGCCTTGGTTTCCTCCCAATCTTCCTTGTATTTGAGCGTTGTCATGGGGTTTCGCATGGTTCACGGTTCCGTCTTCGCCTGGGAGGCTACGCCGGACAAGTCAACGGTTCACGGTTACAGGGTTGACGGATTTCGGGGCGAAAAGCCCAATCCACCGCAGCGAAAACCTTTCGGCCGCGAACCGTGCCTTGTTTTCAACGTTCGGCGGTCTTTCGCGATATGCCCAGCCGGTGGTTGAACTGCCTGCAATTTATTTTACCTTTCGCCAGAAGCCAGATCGTTCACGGTAAGTTTCCATGCATTCATGTAGGCCCGGATGTATGAGTGATCCGTCCCTTCCAGACGAAGACGACGAAGATAGGCGACCTTCCACGCATTCGCTTCCCTGATGTCCTGGGCGCTCAACGGTTCCGTAATATATTTCGAGTCCACATACGTACGACCGAAGGAATTGGGTTGCTTGATTTTTTCGTATTCCTGCCGTTTGTTCAGCACGTAAGACCAAAACAGTGCCTTTTCGTCGTAACATTCCACAGGGTAACCAACTTCACGGCCTGTGTGTGCTCGCCACGCAATGGAATCCCGAATGCTTTTCTCCGTGAGGCGTAGCCTGTGCACCAAGTTGCTGTCCGTTGCAAGGGTGTGTCTGTGATGCATCATGGAATCGGCAACACCCAACTGCTCTCGCTCGATCTGCTTCGGCGGGCGCGGATGCGTTTTGCCGAATTTATCCCAAAAAGCACGTTCACGCTCTGATGAGTAATAATATATGACTGGCGCACCAGAGAGGTCCATTCCGTCACCATGTGTTGCGCGGTCACTCCGATCGGCAACGGATGGATCACGAAAAGGCATCGGCGGATACGAGCGTCCATGCCTGAGGGCTTCCGCTTCAGCAACGCTATCGAGCCAGACAACCTTATTGCTCCAGAATTGCGCAGGATCCAATGAATTTCCCCACCAATATGTTTCGTCGGCAATCTTCCAGTCGTCGGCATATTTAGAGTTCTCGGGAACATGACCCAGAAACTGAAGTTGCCAGAAACGAGGCAGGATACAGTGTGGATGCGTGAGGAAGTACGTGAAAGCGAGCACTGCGATCCATCCCGCCGTAAACCGCCTCCTGTTGATTTTCAACGGCCTGGCTTGATGCGTCATCAGCCCGAGGCTCAAAGCAACAAGCGAAACCGAGATCGTCCAAACGAAATAGCCTGTGTGGACATTGGGAAAGGCGGTGGTTATAGGAGACAGCCAGATAGCCGGAAGACAGCCGGCCAAGACAATCCATAACCATCGTATCCTGCCCTTGAGAATCCACCACAACATGAACGGCGACAGAAGCACGGCTATGATCGCCGTGGCGTGGAATGGATAAAAAACAAAGAAAATCAAAGAGAGCATGGCTGCCACAAAGCCGTAGCCGACTGATGTGCATGGCGGAAGAAAGGCCGAAACGGCAAAGAGCACAAGCCCGGCCATGTAAAGTGCAAAAAGGGATAATTTATTCATGATGCTCTCGTTGCCCGACGACTATTATGCCTCAAGCATATTTGTAGGGCCGCCGCTTGCTGCGCGCCTCCCCGCCTGCAACGTTGTAGCACTGCGGGCAGGCGCAAACGGCCATGAGCAAGCTCACGCCTACGAAATCATAATCGTCACTTCGTTCCTCCGGCTCTTGAGGTAGAAGATCGAGATGAATCGAGCCAGTGGGCATAACGATTACCTGCGGGAGTCGTGGGCTTGCTGAATCCAGACTTCCGGATTTGCGCGACCGCGCAAACTTTCGCGCAGCCGCTTGCCGGCTTCGATGCGCTTTTCGATGTCGGGAGGCGATTGCGCACTCTGCTCCGCCAGGCAAACACTGCGGCGGATAACTTCCGCCTGCGAGACATTCCAACGGTTGTCTTTCACTGCGATCTAATCAACTCCAAGTTGCTTCTCTATCAGACGGGCCAGAGAGTTTCTGATTTCGGGATGGCGCGGGACGGGAGCCTTTCGTCCGTTTCTTGGGTTGGCGTAGATGTCGTGGCGGGAACCGTGGCGATGCAGATAGCATCCCTGGTGGGCAAGTGAACGGACAAACTCGTTCCGTTTCATACTTCCAGCCCGACCTCGAGTGTCATTGATTCGGCATGCTCCGGTGTCGTTTCCGACTCCAAGATCATCCGGTAGGCGTCGGCAATGTTGTCTTTCAGTTCATCCAGGGTTTCGCCTTGGCTGAAGACTCCGGGGATTTCCTTCAGTTTTCCAACGAACCACCCTTCATCCGTCCAATACTCCAGCGTGAAGAAACGTTTCATAATCTCACCTCCAATCCTGAATTTGGCAGATTTTTCCGGTTTTTACAATCTTTTCTTCGGTTCTGACGATGGCGTCATTTCTGGCATAATTCACAAATCAATATGTGCACATTTACATGTTGTCGGAAAACCAACCGTGAACCGTTGAACTACCCCTCATTTCTCCACGCCGGGCAACGCTTGGGTATAGGCGGCGTGGATCCGGCGCAGGCGGGTGGTCAGTTCTTCGATGAACTGCTCGGCGGTGGACTCCGGCCCCAGGACGCGCCGGGCGAGGGCGCGCCGCTCGTCCGGGGATTCCGGAACGGCGTGGACCTGGCGGTCCTCGAAGAGTTGCAAAAAATGTTCGACCCGGCGGAGGAAGCCGTAATCGTCGGCCAGTTCGTTCGCCTGCAAGTCCGGTAACAGACCAGACCGTTGCAGCCGCTCGAGCGCGTCCAGCGTGTTGCCGGTGAGCACGTCCGGGCGGGCATGGGCGTGGATGAGTTGCAGACCCTGGGACAAGAATTCGATGTCCCGGATTCCGCCCACCCCGTTCTTGACGTCGATCACCGCTTCGCCGTGGGCGTGGGCGGTTTTCGCGGCCAGTTGACGCATGTGGCGGATCGAAGCGGCCACGTCGGCCGCCGGCGGTTGGCGGAGAAACACGGGCTTCACCGTTTCGAGAAAACGGAGGCCGAGCTGAATATTTCCGGCCACGGGCCGGAGCTTGAGGAGCGCCTGAATTTCCCAGGGCGCGGCCCGGGTCCGGTAATAGTCAACGAGTGCCGCGAAGGGCACGGCCAGTTGGCCTTCGCGTCCGTACGGGCGCAGCCGGAAATCCACGCGGTAGGCGGACCCTTCCACGGTGTGCGCCGACAGCGCGTGGCCGACGCTTTTCATGATGTGGCTAAAGCCCTCCGCCTGATGGGCGTCGTCCGGCGGGGCCGTCCCCAGGGAAGGGTCATAGAGGCCGACGAGATCGAGATCCGAGCTGTAGTTCAATTCGGCGCCGCCCAGTTTTCCGAAGGCGAGGATGCATAAAGGGCCCGAGGGTCCGATATCGGCCAGCCAGGGAAAGCGGGCCGGCCGGTTGTCCCGCGCGTGATCCAGGGCGAAGAGGATGGAGGCTTCGGCCAGAGAGGAGAGGTCGGCCGCAATCTGCCGGATCGGCGCATGCAGGCAGATGTCGCGGGCGCCGATGCGGAGAATTTCGCGCCGCCGGAAGCGCCGCATGGCGTCCAGGGGGTCGGCATCCGCCGGGGCCGCTCCCGCGAAGGCCCGCATATCGTTCAGGATGACGTCCGTCGCGCGGGTCTGATGAAGATGCCGGGCTTCCGCAATCCACTCCAGAAATTCCGGGTTGCGGATGAGCGTGTCGGCCAGGAACTGGCTGGCGGAAAATATTTGCAAAAGAATTTCCAGGCGGCGCGGTTGGGAGAGCATGGTCTGAAAATGTCCGGCGGCGTCGGGCAGGATTTGGACGAATCGCTCCCAATTGTTGAGGGCCATGTCGGCATCCGGCGCCCGGCGGAGCGTGTCGCAGGCGAGCACGGCCAGCCGGGCGAAAAGGTCCTGGCGCTCGTCGGCGCCGGCCAGGTTGCGGAGGTTGGTGAAGGCCCTGGCGGGGTCCTGGAAGCCGGCATGGGCGAGGATTTGCCGGCTGGCCTGGGCGAGGGGGGCTTCCGAGAGGATCAGGTCCGCGACGTTGCCATCGGCGGGGCCGGGAAGCGAATCGCGTCCGAAATGTTTTTCGATGAACGCGCGGACGCCGGCCGTGTGCGCCTCGAATTCCAGGCGGAGTTGTTGTTCGGGTTCGAGTTCGCCCATGCGGGAATAGCCCATGCGCCGAGCGAGATGGGCGAATTCCTCGGCGCCGGCCGGCGGCAGGAAGAGATCGAGGGCGGACCCGCGCAGCATGCGCAGGCCGTTGATCAGGCGGCGCAGGAAAACATAGGCGTTGGCCAGGCGGAGGCTCTCCTCGCGGCCCAGCACGCCGAGCTCGGACAGCGCCTGGAGCGCCTTGTGGATGCGGGGCGTTCGAAGCTCCGGGTGTTCCCGACCGTGGACCACCTGGAGAATCTGCACGTCGTACTCGAGGTCCACCAGGGCGCCGGGGCTGAACTTGGCGTTGATGCGGCCGGGGACGGTTTTTTCGGCGAGCTGTTTTTCGCGGAGCTCGCGGAGATCGCCGATGTGGATGCCCTTGCCCTCGTAGACGAACTGGTCGCGGAGCCGTTCGACCTGCGCGCCCAGCTCGTGATCGCCTCCCAGCGCGCGCAGACGGGCGAGCGCGAGCTGTTCATAGGCGTGGGCCGGACCGCCGGGGCCGTAATAGCGGCAGAAATTTTCCAGGCTGCACGCCAGCGGTCCGCCCTTGCCGAAGGGCCGGAGCCGGAGGTCCACGTGGAAAATGCCCTCGCGCTTGGCCTGGATGAAGTCGGCGGCGGACCGGACGAGCAGCTCGAAAAACTCGGCGTTGTCCAGCGGCTCCGCGCCGTCGGTGCGGCCGCTGTCGCTGTAAACGAAGAGCACTTCCAGGTCGGAGGCGTAGCCCAGCGCCTCGCCGCCCAATTTGCCGAGTCCGAAGACGGCCGTGCGGGCTTCCAGGCCGGCGACGGTGCGCGGCACGCCGAACCGGCGGACCAGGTGCTCGCGGCTCAGGCGGAACGACTCGAGAATCGCCAGTTCCGCCAGGCGGGTCAGGCGTTCGGCCATGGCGCGGACATCGCCGGCGGGATTGAGAATGTGGTCCATGTCGATGAGAAATATTTCGCGATCCTTGAAAGCGTTGAGGATTTCGCGTTGTTTCTCCATCGACGCGGCGCCGTCGAGTTCGCGGCGCAGCCGTTCGGCCAGCTCCCCGGGAGAGGGGGGTGGCCGGGCCTCCATGCGGGGCTTGAGAATGGGCAGCAGGGTTTCGTATTGAAGTCGGATGAAATCCTCCCAGAGAAAATCGCTCGCGCCCAGGACCTTCGCCAGGTTCTGCATGGCGGCGGGATTGGAGAGCAGGTCCGTCCAGCGACCGCGATCGGGCAGGCTGAGAATGTCGTTGACCAATTCCTCGTAGCGGCAGAGGGCGCTGTAGGGATCCGGCGCGTGGGGCAGGAAATAGGTGAACTGCTTGGTGAACAGCACGGAGAGTTTCAGGCGGTCCAGTCTTTCCGGATCCTCGATCTTGAGACCTTTTGCATCCAGCACCTCGATATCGTCCTCGATCCGGCCCTCCCGGGTTTGGATGCGGACGCGTTCGATCGACATCTGTTGGAGCGAGAGCGCGCTGCTCATGGCATACAGAAAGGCGGGGGTGTCCTGCGAGACGACGCGCAGGCGGGTGCGCGGGCCTTGATGGTCAATCCGGATGTCCACGGGATAGAGGACGGGATGCGCCTCCTGTTGAAGGCCGGTGAGCCGGCGGGCGACACTCTCGTTGGCCTTGTGCTTGGCTGCATGGACGGAGGACTCGCCGCCATTCTCGAGGAGCAGGATGACTTCCGTCAGGCGCCGCCGGAATTCACGGGCCCAATCCTCCGGAGAAAGCTCGCTGTCCAGGGGGCCGGAGAAACGGTCGATGATTTTGCGGCGCCGCCGGAGAATGTCGTTTTCCGACACGGGCCGCGGTTTGCGGCGCACGGGGGCCTTCGCCGGTTCCGCAACCGCCGGTCGGTAGGTGAAGACTTCGCCGGACAGGATATTCAGGCCCAGTCCGGAGAGCACGCCGGTGATGAGGGAAAATTCGAAGGGATAATCGAAGGCGATGATCGTGCAGGTCAGGCCGTCCGCGGACGGTTCCACGAGCACTTCCACAGGGTTGGCGGAGGAGAGACGGGCGAGGCCGTCCAGATGGGAGCGGATCTGAAGGTCGTTGAAGACCTGGAAGTAAGCGTCGTCCAGGCGCTCCAGGTGGTCCTCGATCACGGACGCGGGGAGATCCGGACAGGCTTTCCGCAGTTGTTCCAGAGTGGGTTTCATTTGGCGTCGAGGAACACCCTCATGGGCGGGCTTTCCGGCGGAGGTGTTGTTGCAGCTTGTTGTTCTCTTCTTCGAATTCCCGCACCCGTTCGTCGGTGTAGATTTCGATCGGATAGGCCACGGCCGGGCGAAGCAGGATGCCGCCCTTGGACGGTTCGACCATGACCACGCCGCCTCGTTCGAGGCCGAGGGATTTGCGAAGGCCCTTGGGCAACGTCATGCTGCCCCGCGAATTGATCTGGATGGTTTCGATCATCAGGACACTCCTTAAAAGCAATATACCAGAGGCCGGGAGGGTGGGGCAAGGGGGCGAATTCGCGGATGTCGGATTTGGTAGGGCGCCGAGTCCCTTCGGCGCCGAAGATAACAGAACGGACGGCAAGGGCCTGCCGTCCCTACCCGATATGCGATCCCGCGCCAGCCGTCTTGTCTTCCCGCCCATCGCCTGCTAGGGTGTGCCTAAACGTTTTTTGTTCTGTTATTCACGCATTTTAAGTGAAGATTCTGGGAGCGACCGGTCACACTGAGTGTGACCCTCCCAAAGATCAAATAGGTTGCAGCCAAAGGACGCCATAGGCGGCAGGGAGGCGGGTGTGTCGCACTTGTTGATGCCGTATATTCCGTTGGCGGGTTCGCTGGTATTCCAGCACGAGCCCGAGGGGCAGGTTCCGCCATGCCGGCTCTTTCCCGGCTTCACCCCGAAGTGGTTCCGGCAGCATGCGGAGATCGATTTCGGAAAGCGCTGGCACACGGATCCGCATTACCGCCAGGCGACCACGGTCGAGATGGCCAAGTGCCTCAACCGGGTTTTCCCCGAACTGCGCCTGGGCGGAGATCCGGCCCGGATGCAGGGCTCCATTTCCCAGATTCGCACGGCGTCGTTCATGGCCGCGCTGTTCGGTCTGGATATTCTGTTCTTCCCGGACAACTGGCCGGCCAACCACGGGGCCACGCTGACCGACGGGCAGGTGGATCGCCTGGAAGTTCCGGATTTCCGGGCGTCCGCCGTCTTCCAGGACCTGGAGCGGCAGTGCGAACTCATCAGGAAGGAATGGGGCCGGATTCCGGGAGAGTTGAATTACCAGGGCGTGCTCAACACGGCGTTCCGGTTGCGGGGCGAGGAACTGTTCGTGGATATGCTGACCGCGCCGGAGCGCGCGCATCGTCTGTTGAATGTGGTCGGCGAAACGATGCTCCGCGTGATCGACGCCGTGTATGCGATCCAGGCGGCTTCCGGTGTGACGCACGATTTCTTTGTCACGGCCAACTGCGTCGTGAACATGATTTCAGAAAAACAATACCGCGAATTCGTGATGCCGCAGGACCGGAAATTGTCGGCCCATTTCCCGCATTTCGGCATTCACAACTGCGCCTGGCGGGTGGACGACTATGCGCGGGCCTACTCGGAAATCCGGACGCACGGGAAAGACGGCCACGACGGAGCGTGGCCCTCCAACAACCAAGAAAAACGGCTGTCTTCCACCTTGGAGGGTCGCGCTTCGTCGCGACCGTCCGGAGTTTTGCATGAGGCTCTGGGCTACCTGGATTTCGGGTTGGAGTCCGACCTGAAACGGCTGCGAAGCCTGTTCCCGAACACCACGCTCTCGGTGATGGTGACCCCGTTCGAGCTGGCTGGAAAGCCGCTGGAGACGCTCCGGCGGGATCTTGTCCGGGTCAGGGAGGAGTTGGGCGCCTGCCGGATTGTCCTGGCCGACATCGAGGCGGGCACACCGCCGGAACGGCTCGTCGCCTTTTTCCGGCTGGCCTCGGAAGTCTGGCAGACGCCCGTGGAGGCGCTTTTGCCGGTTGTTTCGTAATACGGTTCCGCCGAAAAAATCTGATGGACGGCGAGGCCACCGTCCCTCCCCGTAATAGTCTGAAAACAACAGGAACCGGATTCGTTTGTAACGAATCCGGTTCCTGTTTCCTTCTTAGTACAGCAGCCAGTCCACCGAGGGGATCAGCCCGGGTCCGCCCAAGGTAAACGCGCTGTAGGTTTTGTCATCCGGGTAATACACATACCAGGAGCCGTTTCCCTGGTTGTAAACCGCCATGTCGGAATACCCCAAGCCGTCAAAATCCCCGCCCACCGGCATATACCCGCTCCCTCCCCACTGGAAGGCATACGTCACCCAGCCTTGGGTCAGCGAATAAATATACCAGAGGCCGGTGGTATAGTCGTACAAGGCCAGATCCGTTGTGCCGTCGGCATCGTAGTCCCCGGAGACCGGTCTGAGGCCCGGAGAGCCAAAGCCGGACATCGTTATCTGCTCGCCTGTTTCCATCATGAAGATGTACCAGTATCCATAGGTTTGGCTATACACGGCCAGGTCGGTTCGTCCGCCGCCATTGAAGTCTCCGGACACGGGCAGATACCCATAGGCCCCCCACGACCCGCCATACACCACCCACCCATTGTAGAAGGAATATATATACCAGAGGCCGGAATAGACATCATAGGCCGCCAGATCGGATGCGCCGTCCCCGTCGAAATCGCCGGCCACCGGCCACATCGTGGGACCGCCGAAACTGAACGCCCCGGAGCCGCCGTTTTCGAGGAGGAGCAGATACCAGAGGCCGGCCGCAGGCGAATACACCATCAGGTCCGCCTGACCGCCGCCGTTAAAATCGCCATAGACCGGCAGAAAGCCGTTGGCGCCCCACGGATAGCCGTAGAAAAGCCAGCCGTCGGTGTATAACGACGTCGCATACCAGGCCCCGTAATACTGCCAATCATACAACACGAAATCGCTTGCGCCATTGCCGTCAAAATCGTTCACGGCGGATCCGGAGGTGGGTGTGGGAGTGGCATTGGAGGAGACGCCGACGGCCGCCCAAGCCGCCTGGACGGAACTGACCCAGGCCGAATTCAAATCCTGGGCGGCGGAAATCCAGGCCGCGCGCGCGCCGCTGTAATCCGTATTGGCGGAGCAATACGTCGTCAGGGCGCGATAGGCCACGAGGCCGGCATTGGTGATGCCGAGGCCGGTGACGCTATAGGTGGTGCCGTCGTTGTTTCCGCTTCCTCCTTCGCACAACAAATAAAAGAATAAATTTTGGACCCCGCTGTTGATGTGAACGCCGCCATTATCGCCGCTGCCGCTGTACCAGTTGCTTCCCCGGTAGCGGCTGGGCTGGGGGTAGCCGTCGGCGGAACTGGAGGTGGCCGCGCTGCCCGGGTTACGCATGTCCCGCATGCAGACGGACGAGCCGATCGTGGCGTCTTCCGCCAGAAGCCAGTCGGCGGCGCCGGCCACTTTGTTGGGGTAGGAGGACCGGCCGTCGGGTTGTGTGGCAAATTCAACGATAGCGCCGAAAATATCGGAAAAGGATTCATTCAAAGCTCCGGATTCGTTCTGGTAAACAAGGTCGGCAGTTTTTTCGGTCACGGCATGGGTGAATTCATGGGCGAGCACGTCCGTCACCTCCAAGTCGGCCATGCTCGTGCCGTCCACCGATCCAAAAAACATTTGCTGGACGCTGGGATCCCAATAGGCGTTGTTATAGGCGTCATTGCCGGGCGTGTGAACGTTGCAGCGGGCCCGTGTGCCGCTGTTGTCATAGCTGTTCCGGCTGAATCGGTTGAGATAGGTGGCCAACGTGCCGGACAGGTTGTAAGCGGCTGAAAACTCCTTCGCGTCCGACGTTCCCCACGCGGCCGTGCTGCGCCAGGCCCAGGCGTTGTTGTCCGCATAGCCGGTGGTGGCCAGGTTAAAGATGCCCCACGTGGTGTTGAACAAATAATACAAGCCGCCGGTCAGGTCGCCGGAAAGACCGACCGTGCTTCCGCCCTCCCCGCCGAGGAGAACGCCGGTGATGGTGGCGGAGGTTCTCGGGAGATCCAGGGTCTGCTTTTGGATGTCGTTGTAGCGGTTGATCACGGCGCCGGTGGCGGCATGGATCCAGTACCGCCAGCAGCCCGGCCCTTTTTCCGGATCCTTGCAGGTCAGCGTCAATTGCCAGGCGAGCACGGGCGCGGCCTGCCGGGCGTAGATGACCAGCTCGGGCGCCTGGGAAAGCGTAGATGGGGCGGTGATGCCCTGGGCGGCCAGATCCGCCTGGGCGGACTGAACGGCAGTTTCGCCGTCAATGCCGGGTGTGGTGGCCACGTCAATATGGGGAATGAATCGGCCGTTGACCTGGTACGCCCGGCCGTCCTTGTTGAAGTGCACGATCAATTCCGCGCCCACAACCGTCAGTCCGCCTGCTTTCTGCTGGAGGCGGACATGATGAAAACCCAATTCGTCCGCGTCCGTCCGGACATGCGCGAGCTCGTTTTCCGCGTCCCGGATCAGAAACAAGTCTGTGAGTCCGTCCATCACGGCAATGGCGTCCTGGGCGAGATTGCCCCGGAGTTGCAAGCCTTTGCCGCCGAGATTTCTCGCGGTCAGATTGTCGCCGCGCACGGAGCCGGGAGCGCCGGTGACTTTATCCCACACCACCGTCACGTCCGGCAGGGAGGCCGCCGCCCGCACCTGGGCGGCGACGGGTTGTTTCACGGGCGTGGCCGCTTGGATGGCCGCCGGTCCCGCCTGGGACGGACGGAGATCGTCCGCCCGGAAAGACAGGCCCTGAAAAGCCAGAGCCGGGAACAAAACAACGGACACTGCCCACACCTTCCACATCTGACGGTCGCTCATAACACGCCTCCTCCTTCATTAATAATTAAGAATCAATACCCAATTCTCTTTGCACTATAGTCTTTCGGTGAGGGATCCATCAAGTTTTTTTCAGAGAAAACACCGCCGGCAGCCGGCGGACGGATTTTTCAAGGCGATGAAACAAGGTGGCCCGTGCGCTCCGCCGCGCGGGTTTACTCTGTTCACCCGTCCGCGGCTCGTGCTTCGTAGCGAAAGCCACACTTCGCAGAGTAGCAAGCGGCCGGGCCACCAGGGATGACAGACGCGCTTGTTTCAGGTCAGCCCGGCCCAACGAGCCGGGGGCATCGGCTCAAAGCTCAATATCTTTATTTTTCTCTCCATCCCACGGGGCCTTGCCCCGTGTCCCAGGGTTTCACCCTGGGCTTTCGACTTGCACCCTTACAGGGTGCTCCTGCAGGCTAAAGGCCTGCCATTCTTTATCGACGACGACGAGCGGACCGATCCCCCCAATACATCGTTATGCCGGTTCCTGATGGGGCTAAAACACGCCGAACCAACCATATTGGGTTTCGGGGACGAGGACGAAGTTGCCGACTTGGCGCGGATACCAGGTGCGGGGATTTTTCTGGCGATGGCTGTCCAGGGCGCGCACGGCGAAAAAATACATCCGGTTTTGGCGCGGCGCATCCCATTCCACCCAGTTGGTTTTCAGCTCCGCCTGGAATAGGGGCTCCGCAAACAGACGATCGGAGGCGATGGTCACCTCGTAGCTGACGTCGCCCCCGCCGCGTTTGACGGACTCCGCCCAGCGCAGTTTCAGGCGGTTTCCGCCCAGTCGCACGGCGGGCAGGGTGACCGGCAGGGTGGGCGGCGTGTCCTTTTCGGCGCCCAGATAAAAAGAATAATACGGTTCCCAGCCCCACTCTCCAAAATTATAGCCGAGCACGTAGAAGCCGTCCTGGCTCCGGAGGAGCTCCGGATCGAACGCAAAGGCCGTTTGCGGCCAGGCGTCCGCATAATAGGGATCGGCCTTCAATTCCGCGAGGCTCAGGACGCGTTTGTCCCGGGTGATGGGGTTGTCGCCGAAGAACAGCGGATCCCAGAAATGCCAGGCGTCGTCATAGAAGGCTTCCACGGCGATATGATGGTGGAGCGGCGCGTCGCGGGATTCGACGCCGGCGCGCTTGAGCAGTTCGCGGGCGGCCTCGGCGGCGGCGCCGCAGTGGGCATCGTGAGCGGCCAGGGCGCGCATGGCGTAATTCGGGCCATCCATGATCAGGCGGACGGGGTTGTAAAACAACTGCCGGTGGAGACATCCCATCAGGGCCGCGACTTTTTGACCGTCCGACATGCCGGGCGCCACGTAACGATCCACGATCGCGCCGAAGAAGGCGTCGGCATTCGTTTTGGCCGCCCGCCGGAGCAGGGCCTGGTCCTTCCCGACCGGATACGGCGACGGCGAACCCCGCATATTGTCGATGGGCGGCGTGGCGGGATGCGACAGGTACAGGCTGAAGTCTGCCGGATATTCGCGCCGGGCGGCGGCCAGGTGTTGCTCCCGGTTCCAGGAAAAATCGCCGATGGGCAGGGGGGGTTCGCGTTCGGCGGGACTATTCTGCCACACGAGCCAGTCGCCGAATTGGTGGCCATGCTTGGGCGGTTTCCCGAATTCGCCGAACTGGATCATCGAGCCGGTGATGACGAGCCGGGTGGCATCGCTCCACATGTAACAGACCAGAGGGATGCCGTCGGCCTGCGGCGGCACCGCGAGGAAATCGAACGCGCGGGCGACCGGATCGAAGACCAGCGTGCGGTCCAGGAAGCGGTGATCGTAGCCGTCGACGCCGATATGGGCGTCGGGCGGCGCGATGATCGTGTTGGTCTTCGGATCGAGCTTGGACGCGTACCGGTACGTGCTGAGCGAATAGTAGCCGCGTCCCTGGAACGTGACGCCGCCGCCGACATAGCCGAAAATCGAGCCGTAGCCCGGGATGGGGATGGGCTCGTCCCAGCGTTGGGAGTCGAGACGAAACGGGAGGAGCCGCCCGGCGGCGGTGTCCGAATAATAC
>JACQHI010000269.1 GCA_016199105.1 Lentisphaerota bacterium
GTCCAATGGAGGGCGAGGCTGTGCCGAGCCTCGGCACCCGGGTGTGTCATACGAGGGGGCATACAAAGAGATAAGACATGGATGGCGCGCTACTTCAGATTCTGCCGAGCGTGCTTCTGGAAGGCCTCCTGCTCGGCTGCGTCTATGCGATGGTCGCCCTGGGCTATACCATGGTCTATGGCGTGCTGGGCCTGATCAACTTCGCCCATTCCGAAATTTTCATGATCGGCGCGGTGGCCGGCATTGAAGTGTTCAGGTATCTCCAGCCGTTCGTTCCCAATCCCTTTCTGCTCCTGGCCTTGGGCCTGGTGGCCGGCGGCGCGGCGGCCGGGTTGGTCGCCGTGTGCATGGAACGACTGGCGTACCGCCCGCTTCGGCGGCATGGCGGCGGCAACCGGCTCGTGCCCCTCATTACCGCCATCGGGGTTTCCTTTTTCTTGCAGGACTTGGTGCGCCTGATCGAAGGCCTTTGGCACAACGAATTTTACATGAGTTATCCGAGCTATCCCGCCCTGGAAAAAATTCTGAGCCTGCCGCTCAACCTGGAGGTCCAGCCCAAGGCCCTCATCGTGATGGCCGTCTCCGTGGCCATGATGGCGGGGTTGTCCCTGCTCGTGAAGCGCACACGGCTGGGCAAGGCGATACGGGCCGTGGCCCAGGACGCCCAGACCGCGAGTCTCATGGGCGTCAATCCCGATCGGATCATCGCTCAAACGTTTCTCATCGGCGGCTTCCTCGGCGGCGTGGCCGGCGTGCTGTTCGGGATCATGTTCACGCAGATCAATCCGTATGTCGGGTTCATGCCGGGCATCAAGGCTTTCACCGCCGCGGTGCTCGGCGGCATCGGGAATATTCCGGGCGCCATGGTCGGCGGGCTCGTGCTGGGGTGCATCGAAACCGTGGGCGGCACGTATCTGCCGCTCGTGACCGGCGGCGCCGTGGGCTCGGAATACACGGATGTGCTCGCGTTCGGGGTCCTGGTCCTGTTGCTGTTGTTCAGACCGTCGGGCTTGCTGGGCAAGCACCAGGCGGAGAAGGTGTGAAAGACGGCCGGCCGTGCGCGGACCTGAGCCCCGTTGGGGCAACGCCCCTCACGGGAGCGCCCGGTTAATCGGCGGTAACTACGCAGGGGAGAGAGTGTTCAGTGTTCGGGAGGGCATGACTGACCCGCCTGCAACGCTGTGCGAAGCGCTTCGCGCAGCCCTGCGGGCAGGTGAACCCGAAGGCAACAGGCAAGACGTATTCCGTAATGATCCAGGGAGTACGACAGAATCATTGACAACAAAATCATTTGTTGAGCGTTACGAGCGTTACGGCTTGCTGGTCGAGGTTAATCCAGTGGATTCTTTTCAGTCTCATGTGGGCTAGAAGTCGAACGATTCTCCAATTTTTAATGATTTTGACGTAAATGATTTTGTCGAGAAACAGTGCATTCGAATGCTCAATGGACTCGAAAAGTCGCTTGAACGGCGCCTTCCCGAGCCGGAACGCCGTTGGGGCGTAGTGGATGCCGTCGGTAGCGAGCCGAACTCCGAACCCCGAACACTGAACACTGGATACATGACTAAGATATTCAAAATTGCGGGGATCATCCTCGGGCTTGTACTGCTGTTCGTTTGCGCCATGGCCATGCGGCGTATGGTGTTGGAGGCGCAATTCCGTTCCCAGGGATCCGAGCTGCCGTTTTCCATGGAAAGCGCCCTGGAATTCAGGCTGGTCCGGATGCTGGCGGAGACGGGGCGCCTGCCCGACTGGGATTTCAATATCCAGACGCCCCAGGGCGTCTCCACCCGCGCCACTTACACGGTCGGGGCCGAATATCTCTACGCCGCCGTGGCGAAAGTCCTGCCGTCCGGTATGACTCTGGAATCGAAAGTGCGGTGGATTGCCCTGGGGTGGTTTTGCCTGGGCATTCCGGTGCTGGCCTTGTGGGTGGGGGGGTGGAGTCGTTCCGTATGGGGCGCCGCCGTGGCGGGCGGCTATTATGCCGTTTCGATGGCCTCGGTCATCCGGTCAACCGGGCAGGAACTGTCGCATGAAAACTACGCGCTGCCGTGGCTGATCGCCTGGCTCGGACTCCAGGCGTGGGCGCGCCGGCAACCGGCCCGGGGATTCCGGAAGGGCACGGTAGTTTCAGCCGGGTGCCTGGGGATGGCTTTGATGGGATGGGATTTGGTTCAATACATGGTGTTGTTGTGGGCCGTCTGGTTTTCCGTCCTGGCCATCCGCGGGACCTTGCTGTCCGACGACCGGTTGCGTTTTGAATGGGGGGTGACGTCGCTCATGCTTCTGGCTGTCGGCGTGTTGAATCCTTATCTGAGGGCCCATGCCTTTTGGGGCTCATCGGCCATGCTGTTGAGTTACGGCAGCGCGGCGGCCCTGCTGGCGGAGAAGACGGGGGTTGCCTGGGTAATGCGGCAATTCGCATTATGGCGTGAGCCACGTTGTGCAACGCCACTCACGTTGAAGAGCAGCGGTCCCACAGGTCCCGCTGTACCAGGGAA
>JACQHI010000303.1 GCA_016199105.1 Lentisphaerota bacterium
TCTCCAATCTCAAATCTCCACGGTGGCCCCTCTCCCTCCCCTCCTAAACCGCGCCGCGCAACTCCCGGCCGACAATTTCTTCCAGCTCGCCCCCATCGGCGAATTTCCCATCTCCGTCGAAATCTCCGGCAAACCCGTCACCCTCCTCCAGATCCTCGACGACCAGGCCGTCACCGCAATGTGCAATCGCTTCGAGCAAGACTCCGGCGCCCCTAATTTCCCCGGCCTCCTCCTCGACTACGATCACGCCTCCCTCGATCCCGACAAATCCTCCGAAGCCGCCGGCTGGATTCACGAACTCCAAAATCGCGGCGCCGACGGCCTCTGGGGCAAGATCCTTTTCACCGGCCCCGGCAACGCCGCCGTCACCGATCGCCGCTTCCTTTTCGCCAGCCCCGTTTTCCTCCCGACCGACTGCCAGCTCCTCGGCAACTCCCGCATCCGCCCGCTCAAGCTCAAGAACGTCGCCCTCACAAACGCCCCCAACCTCGCCGGCCTCAAACCCTTCGCCAACTCCGACCACGAAACATTTTTCGCAAACGCAGCCCACCAACAAACTCTTCCCGCGAGCGCAGCAAGCGCAGCGCCGCGAAGCGAAGTCCAAACCCCAACACAAGGAAACGCCCCCATGCCCATGAAATCCGAACTCCTCAAAATGCTTGGCCTCGACCCCGCCGCCGACGATGCCGCCATCCTCGCCGCCATCAAGGCCCTCCAGAACCGCGCCATCGTCGCCGAGCAGGCCCAGCTCGAAACCCTCGTCGAAGCCGACCTCGTGAAATTCGACGGCGTCATCGCCAACCGCGAAGAGACCAAGAAACAGCTCCTCGCCAACCGCGCCGGAACGCTCGCCGTCCTCGCCAGCGTCAAAGCCCCCGCCGCGATCGCCAACCCGCCGCTCACCAACCGCGCCACCGCGAAAACCCCGAAAGAGAATTCCGGCAAGCAACCCACGCTCGCCAACAAGCAAGCCGCCGCCGTCGAAGCCTACCGCAACTCCGCCAAGTGCTCCTTCCAGGAAGCCTGGGACCACGTCCGCTTCGCCAACCCCGAACTCTTCCCGAGCGAAGAAAAGTCCGAATAACCCACAACTCCCATCCCTCCCATACCTCCCACAAGAAAGAAAAAACCAATGGAAACCCGAGACAAAGCCATCGTCGCCCTCACCCCCGCCGCCGACCACTCCGAAAAAGAAGGCTACGCCGTCACCAACGCCCTCGGCGTCGCCACCGTAAGCGCCGCCGCCACCGACGTCCCCTTCGGCCTCATCCTCGACGGCGAGGACACCGACGGCAAAGACTCCGTCGCCGTTTTCGGCGGCAACGTCGGCCCCTGCAAAGTCAAGCTCAGCGGAACCGTCGCCGAAGGCGACACCATCCAGCTCCACACCGACGGCACCTTCATCGTTGACGCCGCCGCCGGCGCCCGCGTCGTCTGCGGCCGCATGCTCGAAGCCGGCGTCGCCACCGAACTCCGCGAAGCCGTCCTGTTCACCCCCGTCAAATACACATAACCCCGTTCCGTTCTGAAATCTCAAATCCATCAAATCTCAAATCAGGAGAAAACAACATGTCACGCTCCAGCGCCGCATTCAACCCGACCCTCACCAACTACGCCCAGGGCCTCAGCCAGGACAAAGCCAGCGCCATCGCCGAATTCCTCGCGCCCACCGTCCAAGTCAGCGCCATCCAGGGCCACTACAAGAAGTTCTCCGACAAGAACTCCTTCTTCATCCCCTCCACCGCCCGCGCCCTCGGCGGCCCCGCCACCCGTCTCGCCTGGTCCGCCACTGACGGCGACTACAACTGCGAGCCGCAAGCTCTGGAAGCCCCCATCGACGACGCCGAACGCGACGCCGCCGGCGACCAGGAAGGCATCATCGAAGAAGGCAAGACCCGCGACCTCGTCAACACCGCCATCCTCGCCCGCGAGAAAAACGTCATCACCATCGCCAAGGCCGGAGTCGCCGCCATCGCCGGCAAAGGCAACTGGACCGCTGGCGCCAACGATCCCGTCCAGGAACTCGATGCCGCCATCGAAGCCATCTCGATCGCCACCGGCATCATGCCCAACCGAATGATCATGGGCCTCGGCGCCTGGCGCATCGCCCGCAGTCATCCGGAGGTCATCAAGCGCTTCCCCGGCGCCGCCCTCATCGGCGTCACCGCCGCGCAATTCGCCGCCCTGCTTCTCAACCCCAGCATCGACATCCGCATCGCCGTGTTGAGCCAGGACACCAGCGCCCCCGGCAAAACCGCGACCAAAGCCAACATCATGGGCGACGAAGTCTTCACCTTCATCGGCTCCGCCACGCCCAGCCTCTACGACGCCAGCGCCCTCAAGACCTTCGCCGGCGGCCGCTACAAAATCTCCGCCGTCCGCGTCTACCGCGCCGAAAGCAACCGCAGCGACATCCTCGCCGTCGACTGGTCGGAAGACGTCCAAGTCATCTCCACCGACTGCATCCGCCGCCACACCATCACCTGAAAAATCTCGCGGCGGTCCGGCATCCGCCGGACCGCCGCGCGCGAAGCAAAGCAAGGTCCGTTCTCAAATCTCAAATCAAAAAATCTCAAATCGAAGGAATCGCCCCATGAACCGCAACGCCATCCAAACCGCCTCCATCCTCGCCTTCCTCACCCTGGCCATTTTGGCCCGCGCCGTCCCCTACCAGGAAACCATCACCCTCACCGCAGGCTCCGGCCAGGCCTCCGGAACCTACACCAACACCAAAGACTACGTCGCCCGCAGCATCGAGCGCGTCGCCTTCGTCGGCCCCACCAACGCCACCGGCGCCGTCACCGCCATCAGCGCCCTCGGCTTCACCAACGCCGTCGCCACGAAAAAGCTCCTCAGCGACGACAACATCGCCCAGTTGAACAGCAACAAAGTCGTGCTCTTCAAAGGCGACCACATCAACGTCAACATCGTTGACCCCGTCACCGGCGGCGTAAGAGTCGTCATCTCCGGCAACCAGGATTAACAACCCGCTCGCGGCCGGTCCGTCCGGATCTCCGCCGGACCGCCGCGAGCGTAGCGCAGCAAGGTCTGCTCTCAAATCTCAAATCCTCAAATTTCAAATCCCCAAGGAGCCCCATGAACATCCGCCTCCTCACCGCCATCACCTCCATCGCCCTTCTCGTCGCCATATCCGCCCGCCTCGCCGCCGGCCCCATCGAAATCCCGGCCAACCTTTCCGGCGTCGGCGCCCAGGTCACAAGCAACTCCACCCGCGTCGCGGCCCTCGAAGCCTTCGCCACCAGCAATGCCACCCGCGCTGTCAACGCGAGCAACGTCGCCGCCGCAGCGCAAGCCCAAGCCGGCAGCAACACTGTCCGCATTCTCGCCATCGAAGGCGACTTCGCCATCGCCCTCGCCGGCAGCAACATGTATGTCGCCACCAGCCTCACGACGACGAGCATCCTCCAAATCTACAAAGGCCTCATCACGAACATCATCCCCGCCCCCTGAACAATTTTGGATTTTGGATTGATCCTCGTCTTAAATTTCAAATCCTCAAATTTGCTATTTGCGATCGGCTATTTCCCATGTCCTGGTCCGCCCTCACCGAAACCGAAGTCACCACCCGCCTCACCGGCGCCGAAGTCACCGCCCTCAAGAGCGCCGCCCTCGCCGCCGGCCAGACCGACCCTCTCCCCGAAATCGTCCAGCAAGCCGTAGACGAAGTGCGCGGCTACATCGCCGCCTGCCGCACCAACACCCTCGGCGCCGCCGGAACCATTCCCTCCCGCCTCATCTCCGCCGCCCTCGCCCTCATCCGCTACCGCCTCGCCACCCGATTGCCCGTCAAAGCCCTGCTCACCGAAGACCGCGTCAAAGAAAACGAAGCCGCCATCCGCCTCCTCGAAAGAGTAGCGTCCTGCGACTTCGTCATCGAAGACCCCGTCACCGAAGACACCGAATCCAACCCCGCCCCCGCCCCCAACATGAAAGAAAAACATCGCCACTTCAAACGCCGCGACCAATCCGGCCTCTGATTTCTGCTCTTTGCCCATCTGCTCTTTGCCCATCTGCTATTTGCCATCTGCTCTTTGCCCATTTGCTATTTGCCATCTGCTATTTGCTATTTTCCCGGTGCCCCATGCCCACCTTCCGCCTCAGCCCAATCCCGACCACCCTCAAGGCCCTCCTCGACGCCAACGCCTACTTCTCCGACATCACCGTCCTCCTCGAAACGAAAGGCGACATCGAAAACGAAATCGCCCGCGCCCTCGGCGTCCTCACCCAAAAAGGCGGCAAGATCGGCGTCGCCGTCGTCATCCTCGCCCCCAAAGCCTCCATCAAAGATCCCGCCCCCGGCCCCATCCTTGATCCCCTCACCCTCACCATCGCCGTCTTCGAAAACGTCATCTTCAACACCGGCGCCGACGGCACCGGCAAACCCGCCCTCCAAATCGTCGAACTCATCATGCGCCTCCTCCACTTCAAAATCCCAACCGCCACCAACTCCGCCCTCCTCGCCACCGGCTACCGCCTCACCGCCTCCGACCCCCTCACCTACGAAATCGACTTCAAACTCAAACTCGCCCTCACCCCCGAAGCCTGATCCCCCTCTTCAATCTCCCCAATCCAAAATCCAAA
>JACQHI010000281.1 GCA_016199105.1 Lentisphaerota bacterium
GAGCAAGGCGGGTACGTAGACGCGGCGCCCCCGCCGCGTGCGATGGCCCTGCAACGCGACGAGGGCGTCGCGTCTACCTGCGTCGTGTAACCCTATTTTGAACCATGCCGTAAACTTTATGCTTGCCACGCCAAAGGCATGGTCGGCTATAGCCGGTGTAAAACCGGCTCTACTGGATAACCTACCGCCTAAACCTCTGCCGCCGTCTCGTCCCTTTTTCGCAACACCGGCAGCACAACGAGTCCCATCAACAGAATCCGGCCGAGGATGGCGATCAGGAACGGGGTCTGTGACGGTTCGAAGGAGAAGGCGACCTGATGGAGGCCGGCCGGAACGATCACGCCTTGGAACATGAAATTCACGCGCCATAAAGCCGCGGGGCGATTGTCGATCGTGACTTTCCAGTCGGGGTGATAATTGACCGCCCTGAGAAGCAGTCCTTTTTGATCCGCCGAGACCCGCAGCGTGGCGCTCGCGGGTTCCTCGCCGATGACCTGCACGGCGCCGGTTCCATCCTCGCAGGCGGGAGGGGCGCCAGAGACATGGAGCAGGGCTTCGGAGGCCGGATCGAAGGCGGGGTCTGCCATGCGTTTCAGTGCCTCCTTGCCGCCCTCGGGAGTCTCGGGAAGTACCGTCACTTTGGGGACCAGGCGGAACATGGGCAGGGCGCCCGCGAATTCAAGCAGCTTTAAATACCGTTGATCCGCAGGCATATTGGTGGTCGGCAGATAGGTGCCGTCCACCGGGGCGGCGCCGAAGGCGAGGACCTCCTTGAACGCGCCTTCGGGCATTTGTTTCATCAACTGACCGACCATGTTGGGTGTGCAGATGAAATAGCGCATGGCGCCCAGTTGCCATAAGCGGACGGGATTGCTGTTGAAGGCGTCGAAAAGCGCCTGATAGTCCGCCGGCATGCGGCTGACGGAGACCGGGTCGAACAAGTTATATCCTTTCGCCATGAGCATGGTGAGCCGCCAGTTGTTGAAGAGATTTGCCAGCGGTTCCCGTGGCGACGACATGAGCTTGAGCCGCCCGTCGGTCCGGTGCTGGTCGAGGTAGGCGGTCAGCGGATTGGGCTGGAGGCCGGCCTTGTAGGTCACGCCGTTGGCATAGGGCAGGCCGGCTTTACACAGTTCCACGGCAATGCCCAGGCCGATCAGCCCCAGCCAGAGCGCGGGGAACTTTCCGGAGGGCTTGCACAGGAAATGGCGCAGGACGAGAAACGCCAGGGTCAGCACGACGATGAGCTGGAGGTTGGCGCCGAGCGCGTTTTGCCAGGCGAACTGGGCGGCTTCGCCGTAGCCCTCCGCCATGAGTTTCTTGATAAAACCCTCCTTGGAGGAGACTAGCGTGAAGATGCCGAGCGCGGCAATGCCGGGAATCACGAGCAAAACTTTCAGGGATGATCGGAGCAGGGCGGCATTGGCATCCGGCTTGCCGGCGGCGCGCAGGCGAATCATCGTGTCCGCCGCCAGCGTGAACATGATGCTGAAGAACAGCGTGAAGGGGCCCAGCCATTTGTCGGGATTCCGAATCGTTCCCATGTAGGGCAGGGCATACACGAGACGATAGAGCGGGAAATGCCGGCCCCAGGACAGCATGAGGAAGACGACGGCGAAAAAGAGCAGAATCCACGCCTGCTTCCGGAGAGCGATATCCGCCGCGTCCACCGGTTTATGACGAAGCAGATAGGCGTAAAACACGATGATGAACAGAAGTGGTATGGCTCCCACGGCATAGCCCGCCAGCCGGAAATTACGGAAACCCTGGTGGGTCCGTTCCCAGCCCGCGTTCCGGCCGATGCCGCCCCAGTAGGGTTTTTGGGCCGACCGGTTCGAGGCGCCATGATAATCCGCGGCGAACAGGGACCACGTTTCCACGACGGGCAGGCTCCATTGCGTGGCCCAGTCGTATTTCTCCTGCTTATTCTCGCTGGCGCCCTGGACCATGCCTTCGATCTGCGTGGCGAACATGATGCCCACAATCTGCCAGGCGACGACCCCGCTGGCGACAACGTACAGCGCGAAGCCGCTTATTTTTTTTAGGGCCGGCTTCCATTGCCAGTCGAGCGGATCGGAAAAATGGGAAAGGAAGAAATAACCGGCGCAGCACAGGGCGAAGATGATGCCGACGTCGGGTGTCTCCGAGATGGCCAGCCCCAGCATTCCGCCCGCCGCCGGGTAATGGAGCCAGCGCCCCGTCCGGCGCCCGCGCTCCATCAGGCCGATGGAAAGCGCCGCGAACGCCAGCGTGAAGGCGCGCCCCAGCAGCCCGTTCATGGGAAACGTGAGGTTCGACCCGCAGAGCATGAGCAGGAGGGCGGCCAGGAAGGAGGCCCAGGCCGAAACCGCGAACTGGCGGAAGGCCCAGTAGCCGGCCAGCCCCGTGAGCCAGATGGCGAGCAGGACGCCTTCACGCCGGTAATGGTGCGGGCCCAGCACGGATTCCAGGAGGGTGCACAGCGCGATTTGAGCGGTGCCGCCGCCGATGC
>JACQHI010000293.1 GCA_016199105.1 Lentisphaerota bacterium
CGGCATGGTTCAAAACTCAGGGTATGTGCCGCGCTACGAGCGGCACACGTGACGCCACTCATAGCGTGGCGCCTACTGTTTTGAACCCATTGTAGGGCAGGCATGTCGCTCGGGACTACCCGCCGGGCTTTCTTCCGTAATGTCATGTTTTGGCTTCTCCTTTTGCGGGCAATATCGTATAAACAGGACTCTGGGGCAAAGACGAGTCAAATGAGGAAGGAGAGTCCATGGCTACGCACAGTCAGGCGGGTTTCACGCTGATCGAGATTCTGGTGGTGGTGCTGATCATCTCCATCCTCGCCGGGCTGGTGGGCGTCAGCGTGTTCCGGCATCCGGGCGAGGCGCGCGTGTCGGCGGTCAAGCTCCAGCTCAAGACGTTCCGGAGCGCCCTGCAGATGTACAAGATGGAGCAGGGCCGCTATCCCACCCAGGAGCAGGGGCTTCAGGCGCTTTGCGCGAAACCGGTGACGGCGCCCGTTCCGGAACGCTATCCGGAGGAGGGCTACCTGGACAGCCGGCAGCCGCCCCTCGATCCTTGGAACCGGGAATACATCTTCATGGTTCCCGGCCGCGCCAACGAGCCCTATGAGATTATCAGCTACGGAAGCGACGGGGAGCCCGGCGGCGAAGGCGAGGCCGCCGATGTGTCCAGCTCGGATCTCCGATGAAATCAGGTTTCACCAGCAATTCGCATTACGACACTTTTCGGTCCCTGAGTCAGCCAGGAATGGCTGACTTACCCCGAGTAAGACAGGCATTCCTGCCTGTCATCCGGTGCGTTGGCGGTCATCATGTGAATTGCTGCGGCTTCACGCTCATGGAAGCGCTGGTGGGGCTGTTGGTCATGGCCGTGGCGCTGACGGCGGCTTTGGAAGCGCACCTGTCGTCCATCCGCATGGAGCAAGCGGCGCGCTCCCTGCCTGCCGTCCGATATGCCCTGGATGGCTGGGCGGCGGAGACGATGCTGGGCTTGGAGTCCGTTCCGGCGCCCCAGGATGGGGCGGAAGAATTCCTGTTTCGAACGACTGTCGTTCCCGCCTTACACAGCGGGGCGGACACCGCCATCACGCGGCCGTTTGCCTGGCAGGTCCTCGAAGTGACAGCCCGGGATAGGGCCTCGTTCTCGTTTGCCGCGGCCGTCCGCCGGTATGGGCCTTGACGGCCCGGGTTATTGGGTTCAGGGGTTCAAGGTTCAGCGGTTCACGGTTGGGCACAGCACCGCTCAACGCCCAACAGCCAACGTCCAACGCCCAAGTTCAGACCTGCCCGCAATCTACGCATAGCGTTGGCGGGTAAACTTGAGCCTTTCTCTCCGTTCTGCGCTCGTAGTCCGGCGGCTGCCGAGCACTTCGTGGAATAGCATTGGGTGTTGGGCGTTGGCTGTTGGGCGTTGAGTATTACAACGGGCTGTTGGGAAGCGGCGGCGGCACAACGGGGACCGCCAGGGGGGCGGCGCGACTGTGGAAGGCGGTCACCAGTCCGCCGGCGCCCGCGCAGGCCGCGAGCGCGCCGACCAGCCAGCCCAGAAGCGGGTGAATGTTGGCGACCAGATAAAAACAAGCCGACCCGATGGCCAGCCTCCACAAAGACCCGCCGAAACGGGTCGGCGGGTTTTGTTGAGTCAACGCCGCGCCCAGGGTCAGGCTGACCATGATTTTTCCCAGATAGATGAGACTGATAAACAAGGCTGTCGCGGCGAGGCCGACGGACATGCCGATGACGGGTTTGAAGGCGAATATCAGAACGAAGAAGAAGCCGGCCAAAGGCAGAACGCACAACACGAGCATGCCGATCATCACGGATTTCCAAAAAGCAAAACGAATGTGAGGGATGGCCGAAAACGAGAGGCCGGGAAACAGGCCGATAAAGAGGGCTCCAATCAGCAGCGCCGCCAGGTAATACAATAGTTCGGACAGAAGCGATGAGTCCGTCGCTGGCGGAAGGGCCTGCCGGATGAGTCGGCCCTGCAGGCGAACCCGCTTGTCCAGAACCAGTTCCGAGTCCGATTGATACGTCAGATTGCCCGCGATTTCGGTCCCGGGCAGAACATGGATGTTCCGTCCGGCCACGAAGACATCCCCTTCGTAGCTTCCCGACAGGGCGATCGCATCGCCAAAAACCGACAGGTCGCCTTGGACGGTCCCTTCCAGGGTGACCGTGGAGCCCGCGATCAGGCTGCCGTTCCGGAGTTGGGCGGACGGCTTGATGTGAACAATCTTGCCGGCCAGCATCGAGCCGTTGAGAACGGAGCCGCTGACGAACAGGGTTTCGGCCATGAGTCGGGCATGGTCCCGGACCTGGCCGGAGAGTTCGATCGCTGTGCCGATGGCCCACACATCGTTGGCGAACGCGCCGTCCAGCCGAAGATCGACGTCGGGCGCTTGTTCCGGTTTGGCTTCAGGGGGTGTCAGGTTTGCGGCGCGATTCACCAGCAGGAAGAGGTCGTTGGATGCGGTTCCCTTGAATTCGGCATGGGACGCCGCGAGCCAGAGTTCCTGGGTCAGAACCTCGTTTTCCGCCAGGCTATACGCGTTGGTCTCCAGGAATTGAGCGCTGAAACCGGGTTGGGCGGCAACAAATCCGAGACCGAGTGCGAGCCCCAGGATGAATGACCGACGCTGAAAAAAACGATAAACAGTGGGCATAAGGCCTTTGAAAAACAGGTATTCTTAACCTTCCCACTGCGGACTGTCGCCCGCAACCCAGAGAAGTTTTTAACCACGAAACACACTAAATACACGAAAGTTCAGAGGCTCAATTAATGTTGCGTAAGTGCTATGGGGAGTGCGACAGAATCATTGATGACAGAATCATTTCGACCGGCATTCGCTTCTC
>JACQHI010000021.1 GCA_016199105.1 Lentisphaerota bacterium
GGCCGCCCATGCCTCCGCCCCAAGTCTATTGTGCGAAGGAACCCAGGGGCAAACACGGAGTGAAAGCTCCAGGCTGGATGCGCGCGTTTCGGATCACACGGACGCGCGTGATTTCCCAGGCATTTTTCTCGGGATTGTTTCTCTTTCTCGTGTTCGTCACCTGGTTCAGCAGGCTCAAGGGGTACCCGGTCTCGTTGTTCCTTGAAATCGATCCGCTGGTGGGGATGGCCACGGCGATTTCGACTCACACCCTGTACCGCCACCTGGCGTGGAGCCTGGCGTTGATCGTGCCGACCCTGCTGCTGGGCCGGTTCTTCTGCAACTGGATTTGTCCGTTCGGCACGCTGCATCAATTCATGGGCTGGTTGTTCAACACACGGCGCGACCTCGACAGGGTGGCGATCAACCGTTACCGCCCCATGTTCCAGCTCAAATATATCCTCCTGATCGTGTTCATCGTTCTCGCGTCGTTCGGCGCGCTGCAAATCGGGTTGCTCGATCCCCTGTGCATCCTGACCCGCACATTCGCCACCACGGTGACGCCGGCGACGGACCTGGCTGTCGAGCATGGCGCCGGCGCGCTGGAAACCCGCGGCATGGCGAGCGGCCGGCTGCGGACATGGGCGTTTTCTCCCGGCGCGGCGGAGCAACGCATTTTTTACGGCGCCTGGTTTGTGGGCGCCGTGTTTCTGGCCCTGGTCGGGATGAACCTGGCGATCCCACGCTTCTTCTGCCGCGCGCTCTGTCCGTTGGGCGCCTGCCTCGGCGTCCTATCGCGATTCTCGCTCTGGAGGATCGACCGCGACCTGACACGCTGCACCGATTGCAACCTGTGCCTCGCGCATTGCGAGGGTGCGTCGGCTCCGCACGCGGCCTTGCGCAAAAGCGAGTGTTTCGTTTGTTTCAATTGCCTCGACGATTGCCCCGAGGACGCGCTGTCGTTTCGGTTCATGCCGGTCAGCAAGCACAGACCCAGGGAAGGCCGCCTTTTCGGAAACCCCGTCATCAGCAAGGCGCCCGACACCGAAGTGGCGTGGCCCGCGTTGAGCCGGCGTCGCCTGCTGCTGACGGCGGCGGCCGGCGCGCTCGCGTATCCGTTTCTGCGGTTGTCGGCGGCGGTGAACCCGCGCGCGTTCGACCGGAAGGCTATCCGCCCGCCCGGTTCCGTCGAGGAGAACGAATTCCTCGAACGCTGCATCAAGTGCGGCCAGTGCATGAAGGTCTGCCCGACCAACGTCCTTCAGCCCGCGACGCTGACCCAGGCGGGATTGGAGGGTTTGTGGACCCCCGTCATGGACATGACCATCGGTTTCTGCCAGCTGAACTGCGTCCTGTGCAGCGACGTGTGCCCGACCGGCGCCATCCGGAAAATCTCCATCGGGAGGAAACTCGGCGTCGGTCAACACGCGGCGGACGGACCGATTTCGGTCGGCACGGCTTTTGTCAACCAAGGCCGTTGTCTGCCGTGGGCCATGGAAACGCCGTGCGTGGTGTGCGAGGAGGTCTGCCCGATATCGCCCAAGGCGATCGGCACCTACGACGCGCAGATCAAGCGCTGGGACGGCACGCGGGTGACGCTGAAACGCCCGTATGTGCGACCCGAGTTGTGCACCGGCTGCGGCATCTGTCAACACGAGTGCCCTGTGCTGGACGAGCCCGCGGTCGCTGTCACCGCGATCGGCGAAACCCGCTCGAAGAATCGTTCGTTATTGTTGCGTTCGCGTCACACTTAAGAAAGGAAAGGGAATCCATGAGTATTCTGAATAAAACATTGTCGCGTCGTGAACTGTTGAAGCTCGGCGGTCTCGCGGGCCTGGCGGGCGCGCTGGGCGCGTCCCGCCTGGCGCGCGCCGAGACGGCTGCCCAACCCGCTCAATCCGTGTTGCCGCAAGTGCCCCGCCGGGTGCTGGGTAAGACCCAGCAGACAATCCCGATCCTGCTCATGGGTGGCTCCTCCCGGTTCGATCAAAAGTTCGATCCGCGGTTCGCGGAGGCGTGTCGGTTCGGAGTGAATTACTTCGACATGGCGGATTGCTATGCGGGCGGCACCTCCGAGACCGCGCTGGGCGGTTTTCTCGAACGCTCGGGCAAGCGCAAGGACATTTGGATCACAACCAAATCGTGCGATCATTCGCCGGCGGGCCTGGTGAGGATACTCGATCGCAGCCTGGAACGCATGAAAACCGATCATGTGGATCTGTTTTTTCTCCACGCGCTCAAGGATTCCATCCACCTCAGCCCTGAGATGGCGCGCCTGAGCGAACAGTTGAAAAAGGACGGCAAGATCCGCTTTTTCGGTTTTTCCTGTCACGGCCCCACGTCCGTCGAGTTGCTTAACAAGGCGGCCGGCCTGCCCTGGATCGACGCGATCATGTTCAAGTACAACTTCCGCGAATACGGCAACAAGGAGTTGAACGCCGCAATGGACGCCTGCCACAAGGCCAACATCGGGCTCATCGCGATGAAAACACAGGGCTCGGCGGTTTCGTTCGAGGATCGGATCAAGCCATTCGAGGGCGGGAAATTCACCCGGCACCAGGCCGTGCTCAAGGCGGTGTGGGCCGACGAGCGCATCACCGCCGCCGTCTCGGAAATGGACACACTGGAGAAACTGAAGCAGAACATCGCGGCCGCGATCGACCCGGAAAAATTGTCGGATGCCGAACGCGCGGCGCTGCAGCAGTATGCGCAGGCCACGGAACACCTCTACTGCCGGGGCTGCGACCATATCTGCGGGAGCGCGCTGCCGGAGGGCATTCAAGTCGGCGCCGCACTCCGCTGCCTGATGTACCATGACGCCTATGGGAATCCGCAGAAGGCTCGGGAAACCTTCGCCAGTCTGCCCGCCGAGGCGCGGCAATTCGCGGGCCTCGACTTCAGCAAAGCGGCCACCTTGTGTCCGCACCAGGTGGACATCGGCAAACACATGCAGCGCGCAATGACTGTTCTCGTTTGAACCGATCATTATTTCTTAAGCCTCCGATCCGGACAACCGATAATACGATTAACCGCGGTGTTTATCGTCGTCGGTTCACTCGAACAACGGAGGACAACATGACGATCTCAGGTGTTGGCGCCGGATCCGCCTTTCAACCGGACTTGGTCAATCAGGCCATGATCGACGCGGTTGACGGGACCATCGGCGCCGCGAAAAAAATATTGGGGTTCGGAGCGAAAACCGAAGCGACCGCAGCGCAGGCGCAGGCCCAGACGGCCAATCGGGCTTTGGGACAACTGATCGACACGGTTGCCTGAACAAGCGTCGTTTTTTGCCACACAAAGGGGCGGCCCCCTCATCTGTCATCGTGACCCCACATTGGGGGGAACGAGGGCAGCCCGGAATGGCACCAAGAAAAGCCGCGGCTCGCCGCAGGCTCGCCCTCCATAATTTCCTTCCAGTCCTGAGATACCGATCCGCCGCTGTTACTTTGTTACTCAAGCCCGGCCACACTTATTAAACAGAGGGCGATCATCACTTTTTACGATTCTCGGACGGCTCTTTTCGTTCTACCCTTGATGCTTCAATTTCATCAAGTATCGTATGTGTTACCGCCCCCTCTTTTGATTCTCTTGAAGATATTTTATACTTATTTCGATTTGTCGATATCGTCACCAGTAAGTCATATGCATTCTTTCTATCGCTTTTTACAGGTGCATTCTGATATATCCAATATAATACATCCACCTGACTATTCGCCTTAATTCTAAGATTATTCATAACCTCGTCCGACTTGTGATCGCCAAGATCATCGATCGCCTGCAACGAATACCATGTGTCCTGTACATAGGAAGTACACACAGGGCTGCTATAATATCGTGCATACCAATTCAATCCTCCAATAACGAAACCAATAGTCATCGCGGCCAACACAACAGATACGACAATAACGATTATTCGTTTATACTTCATTGTCTGGTCCTTTATCCCCTTCCATACTGCCGATACAGTTCGCGGACGCGGCTCACATAATACTGGAAGTCCTCCCAGCCGACCTCCGGCGGGACGTGGTGGTCCAGGGACGGCAGGTAACCGCCGCGCCTGAACAGGACCGGTAATTTGGACTCCAGCTCGCGATCAATGGCCGCCCTGCCCTTCGCGATTTCCCGTTTATCGAGACCGCCGGCGATGAGGAAATGCGGATATTCTTCCGCCACCCGGCGGATATCCATGCCCGCCGCCACCTCGAAGGGCAGCATACCGTCAATACCCGCCTCGATAAACAAGGGGATCAGTTGCGAGACATCCCCATCCGAGTCCAGGATGAATTTCATGTCGCCGAATCCCCTGAAAAACGACGTCAATTCACGGTAATAGGGCAGAATGAATTCCCGGACCAGCGCCGGAGAAATCAGGGGCCCGTTTTTGTAGGACATGTCTTCCCACACGAAAACAAAATCGAACGCCACATCCTTCAAAATGCGGGAATACAGCTCCCGGATAAAATGCAGGTGATGCCGGCTGATGGCATGAATCAGCTCCGGCTGGTCGTAATAGGCCAACAGCAGGTTTTCCACGCCCATCAGGTCCCGATGCCAGCCGAAGAAACTGATCTCGATCTCGCCCATGACCAGGATGCTGTTCCTCTGTTTCAAGCGCCGGGTTTCCTCGCTCCAATTGGCAGGGAAACGCCGCGGATCCCGGGGATCCAAGCGTTCCATCAATTGCTCGAAATCCCGGAGATTCTCCACCGGGTGTTTCAGGTAGCGCGGCAGGGCTGTGGACTCCCGTGATACTTCCTTGGTGATCCCCCAGGTATCCCGGATAACCCGGGTTTCGGCGTTTTCGGACAGCACTTTTTCTTCAAAGAGCGGGCAGAAACGAACCTGTACGGGAACGCGATGATAATGGGTAAGCCCGGTTTCTTCCCAGGGACGATCGCCCCGAAGCCCCTCCCTTTGCCAGCGTTCAATCGTTTCCGGCCAGTAACCCCACTCGAACTGGCAAAGTTGGTCCGGCTTTTCGAAATGCAGCATGGCCCGGAGCGACTCGTTAAAATTCATCAGACTGACCTCATTCGCGTATTACAACAAACTACCAATGAATGGGATACGAATACTTAAGCCCTGGCTTATATATGCCGATAAGCCTAGGAGATACTTCAACATGTGGATTTTTTTATGTCGGACATTCAACCATTACATGATGGCACACAGGATGCGATTGGCCAGAGATGGCTCCAGCAATATCAGGAGCAACTCAACCGCCAGATCCAAACGGACATTCCGCCCCCCATCCCGGCATCGTCCAAATCGGAGACGAAAAGCAAAACCGGGGAAAATTATCCCTGGTCTTCCGAAAAGAATCAAGCGCTTGTCGATCAATTTTTAGCCGGGAAAACCGTTTTTCCGACCTATTCCAAGAGACAGATTCTCCAAGCGCCAACAAGCCGAAAAAAACCATCATCCGATTCAACGGAAGAGGAAGCGATCCAACGAGAACTCATCCGTCAACTGCAGCAACGGGATAACGAAGTCCGCCTGCATGAAATGATCCATAAATCCATCCTGGGCCCCTATGGCGGCGCGGTGCAATATGAGTATGAAACAGGTCCGGACGGCAAAGTCTATGCGGTGGGCGGTTCCATCGATGTTGACCTCAGCGAAGCGGCCACCCCTGAAGCCACCCAGGCAAAGGCCTTAACGGTTCGTGCCGCTTCTCTCGCCGTGGGCAATCCATCCCCCGCGGATATCGCAACCGCATCCAAGGCGTCCCTGATCGTGGCGGATACGGTCGCCGATATGCCCCGCAAAATCATCGCCGTTCAGGCCTAGCACCCTGTCGGGTTTAGACCCTGCCGGCAATTATAATTATTGCTCCCGCTGCGCTTGAAACACACCGTGACACCTGTTAGCGTCCTTCCAAGCGGAATTCGCAAACAGCAATACGAAAAGAGATCATACATGGCAACCCACAAGAATAGGGTTCGTATCGGTTTCGTGGGGGTCGGCGGGATGGGCCAGGCAGCCCACCTGCGACATTACGTACAGGTGCCGGAGTGCGAGGTGGTGGCCCTGGCCGAGATCAAGAAGGATCTGGCGAAGCATGTGGCGGCCCGCTGGGGTGTGCCAAAGGTTTATGCCTCGCACGAAGCCATGCTGGCAAAAGAGAAACTGGACGGCCTCGTGGCCTCCCAGCCTTTCACGCGCCACGGCGTCCTGGTGCCCGAACTGCTCAAGGCCCGCATTCCGGTCTTCACCGAAAAACCGATCGCCGGCTCGGTCGAGATGGGCGAAAAGATCGTCAGGGCCGTCAAGGATTCGAAGACATGGATGATGATCGGGTACCACAAGCGGTCGGACCCGGCCACGATGACGGCCAAGGCGGAAATTGAGCGCCTGAAACAGACGGGCGAACTCGGCAAGATGACCTACATCCGCATCCTCATGCCCGCGGGCGACTGGACGGCCAACGGTTTCAACCAGAACGTAGGCGGCAACGATCCCAACCCGCAACTGGCCTGGGATCCGCCGGCTCCGGATATGGACAAGGACACCCACGACGCCTACATCGGATTCGTCAACTACTACATTCACCAGGTCAACCTGATGCGCCACCTTCTGGGAGAGACGTGGAGGATCAACTATGCGTCCAAATCAGGCGTCCTGCTGGCGGGTGAAAGCCCGAGCGGCGTCACCTGCTCCATCGAGATGACACCCTACAGCACGACCCTGGATTGGCAGGAGCATGCGTTGGTCTGCTTCCAGAAGGGATGGCTCAACATCGAGCTGCCGGCTCCGCTCACGATCAACCGCGCGGGACGCCTGGAAATTTTCCGCGATCCGGGCAAAGGGGCCACGCCGAAAACCGAAATCCCCCAGATGCCATGGACGGGCGCCATGCTGCAGCAGGCACGTCACTTCGTCGCGGCCATCCAGGGCAAAATGCCCACGCTTTGCACGGCGACGGAAGCGTTGGATGACCTCAAACTCGCCCGCGAGTATATCCGTATCTGGAAAGGAAAATAGGGGAAACAGATATGCCAATCCAATGGACAAAGAAATGGATATCGGATGAAACGTACGAGTCGGCCGGCGTGTTCGACGTCAACAACGACGGTATTCCCGACATCGTATCGGGCGCCTGGTGGTACCAAGGGCCTGACTTCAAAAAGAAGCATCGCATAGGCGACGTGAAGTCCGTCGGCGAATACCATGACGACTTCTCGACGATCGCCTTGGATGTGAACGGCGACGGCTGGACGGATTTCGTGACCGGCGGCTGGTGGGGCCATACGCTCCGTTGGCGCGAGAACCCGGCCGGCGACCCCGGCAAGCAGTGGCCGGAGCACATCATTGGCGAAACGGGCAACATCGAGACAACCCGCGCCTGGGACGTGGATGGAGACGGAGCCGTCGAGCTCATACCCAACACACCCTGCGCCCAGGATGTCAAGGTGTTCAAACTGATACGGGGCAAGAACGGAAAGGGCACGGGCAAGTTCGAAGAGCACGTCATCTATCGGTTCCCGAAGGGCAGGACCCAGGGCCACGGTCTCGGTTGTGGCGACATTGCCGGCAACGGCCGGATGGATATCGCGCTCTGCGGAGGCTGGCTGGAAGCCCCGAAGGACCCGTTCAAGGGCCAATGGAAGCTGCACGAGGACTTCGATCTGGGCAGCGGCAGCGTGCCGATGCTGATTGTGGACCTGAACCTGGGGCGCAACGCGCTCATCGTGGGCCAAGCCCACCGTTACGGGCTGGACTGGTGGGAGCAGAAGATCCGGAACGGAAAGCGGACATGGCTCAAGCACCCCATTGACCCGTATAATGCGCAATATCACGACTTGATATGGGCGGACATTGACGGCGACGGAGGGAACGAACTCGTCACGGGCAAGCGCCACCGCGCGCACTGCGGCAATGAGGCTGGAGAGTGGGACGATTACGGCATCTACTACTTCAAGTGGAACGGCGAATCGTTCTCAAAACAGGTGGTCTGCTACGGCCCCATCGGCGAAACGACCGGCGTCGGCATCCACTTCGCGCTGGCCGATCTGCGGGGTACGGGCCGGCTGGACATCGTGGCGCCCGGTAAAGACGGGCTCACCGTGTTTTTCAATGAAGGGAGTTGACGCCTTTATATCTTCTCATCGGCCCGCGGCCTGGAAGCCAGGCCCGCCCCACGGCACACCCCATTGCAGGATGGCGCCGTCCAACGTCCGGATGTACCACAACCCATTCCCATAGACCGCCAGGTCGCTCGCGCCGTCCCCGTCGAAGTCCCCGCTCACCGGCACAAAGCCCATCCCGCCGAACGCCCCGCCCCACAACAACAACTCCCCCGACGCACTCCGGATAAACCACAGCCCCAGCCGTTCCATGTACATCGCCAGATCGGACGCCCCGTCCCCGTCATAGTCCCCGCTCACCGGCGTCATCTCCGACAGGCCCCACGGCTCGGCCCAGGCGAGAACAGTCCCGGACATGGTCCTAATATACCAGTTACCGGTAATCAGATGGACCACCGCCAGGTCGGAGACCCCATCCCCGTCATAATCCCCGCTCATCGCCCGATATCCCGGCGCGCCCCACGCCTCGCCCATCGCCAGGACACCGGCAGGTGCAATTTCATATCTCACATCCCGCGAAGCGCTGGACAAGTTTGAAATTTGAGACAGCGAAGCAATATACCA
>JACQHI010000283.1 GCA_016199105.1 Lentisphaerota bacterium
CCAGGTAGCCCCGGCGCACCCGCTCGTGAAACGTCCGGGCCGCCCGCTCGATCCGGTCCCGCCGGACCTTCCGTTCCCGGTTGCGCTTTTCCAGGCGCCGGAAGCCGGTGCCGATATCCACATCCAGCAACACCGTCAGATCCGGCATCACGCCCTGCACGGCGAATTCGTTCAGGGCGATCGCCTGTTCGACATCCAACCCGCGCCCGTAGCCCTGATAGGCCGTGGTGGAATCCGCGAAGCGGTCGCAGACCACGCACGCCCCCCGGTTCAACGCGGGCCGGATGACCTGCCGCACCAGTTGCGCCCGGCTGGCCAGGAACAGCAGCAGCTCGGCTTCCGGACAAACGGCCTCGCCGCTTTCATGGTGCTGGAGAATGTGCCGGATGGCCTCCCCGGTGGCGGTTCCGCCCGGCTCGCGAACGCAGACCACCTCGTATCCGGTCCCGCGCAGCCGTGCCACCAGCAAGGGCGCCTGCGTGGACTTCCCGCAACCCTCCGGTCCTTCCAGGGTGATAAAGAGACCGCGGCGTTTTGTAATAATTTTTTTCATGTCTTAGGGTTCAGGGTTCGGGGTTCGGGGTTCCGTCTTCGTCAAGGCTTCCTTCTTCGCACAATCTTGGTGAAGACGGAACGTCGAAGTGCATATCCGATCCGGACTTCTGTGTTCCGCCGTCGCATGGGAGGCTATGGCGGACAAGTCGAAGTTGCCACGTCGCTTCGCAAGTGGCCACTTGGCCGCAATGCGGCCGACGTGGGACGTTGGATGTTCGGCGTTCGATGTTCAGCCTTTATTTCTTTTTCAGCTTCGGCCCTTCCGGCGTATCCTTGATTTCCCAGCCCAGGGCTTCGATCTCCTTGCGCAGACGATCGGACGTGGCCCAGTTCTTCGCCTTGCGGGCCGCCTGCCGTTCCTCCGCCAGGCGCGTCACGCGCGGATCCACGGCGGCATCCGCCTCCCGGAGAAACCCGAGGACCCGGTCCATGTCGTCCATGACCGACAGCGCCCCGCGCGCCTGACGCGGCGAGACCCGCCCTTCGTTCATGCCCACATTGCCGTTATGCGCCAACTGGAAAAGCGCCGCGAGCGCCTCGGACACATTCAGATCGTCATCGAGAGCGGCCCGGAACGTTCGCCGCGCCTGTTCGGCCCAGTCGGGAATATCCGCGTCGTTCACGGGCCCCGCTTTTTCCAGCAATCGCGCGCGGAACTCGTCCAGACGCCCCAGCGCGGCCCGCGCGGCGCCCAGCGCCTCGAAGGTGAAATTCAGCGACTGCCGGTAATGCGCGGCCATCAACGCGTAGCGGATTTCCCGCCCCGAATAGCCGCGCTGGAGCAGGTCGCGCAGGGTGAAGAAGTTGCCCAGCGACTTGGACATCTTTTTCCCGTCCACCACCAGGTGGGCGCAGTGCATCCAATACTTGGCGAACGGCCGGCCGGTGGCCGCCTCGCTCTGGGCAAGCTCGTCCTCGTGGTGCGGAAAAATGTTGTCGATGCCGCCGGTGTGCAGATCGAAACTTTCGCCAAGATACTTCATGCTCATCGCCGAACATTCGATGTGCCAGCCCGGCCGGCCGCGGCCCCAGGGCGACTCCCATGCGACGTCGCCGTCTTCCTCGGTCCATATCTTCCAGCGCGCGAAATCGGCCGCGTGGTCCTTCTGGGATTCGTCCTGCGCCACGCGGGCGCCGGGACGGAGCCCCGTCATGTCGAGATGCGCCAGCGCGCCGTAGCGGCTGAATTTCGCGATGCTGAAATAGACGGAGCCGTCGTCCGACCGATAGGCAACACCGCGGTCGAACAACCGCTGGATCAGGGCGATCATCTCCAGGACATGATCGGTCGCCGCCGGGTAGTATTCCGCCCGCTCCACGTTCAGCGTCTTGAGATCCTCGAAGAACGCGTTCTTGAATTTTTCCGTGAACTCGCGAAGCGGCACGCGGGCCTCGCGCGAACCGCGGATCGTCTTGTCGTCCACGTCCGTCAGATTCATCACCTGGACCACGCGGAACCCATTGGCCTTGAGCTGGCGGCGAAGCAGGTCCTCGAAGAGATAGGCCCGGAAATTCCCGATGTGCGCGAAATCATAGACCGTCGGCCCGCAGGTGTAGAACCGGACCTCGCCCTCTTTCAAGGGAACGAAATCCTCCATCTGCCGCGACATCGTGTTCAGGATTCGGAAGGGCATGGCAATTGTTTGGTTCAGGGGTCGGGGTTCAGAGTTCAGGGTTCAGGATCTATTCCTTTTTGCACTGCTAATGGTCTGATTCTTCCTTTTTGAAGAAGATTTTTATGTCAAAATCATTTACAGCAGAATCATTAAAAAGAAACCACTGGATCAAC
>JACQHI010000309.1 GCA_016199105.1 Lentisphaerota bacterium
ATCACGCCGCCCGCGTTGGCGAGAATATCCGGAACCACGAGCACGCCCTTCTTCGCGAGAATGGCGTCCGCTTCCAGGGAGGTGGGGCCGTTCGCGCCCTCGACAATGAGCTTCGCCTTGACGGCCCCGGCGTTCGCCGCGGTGATGGTGCTTTCGCGCGCGCAGGGCAACAGCACGTCGCACGGACAGGTGATGAGATCCTCGAGGGGCTTGCCGCCGGGGAACCCGTCCAGGCCGCCCGTCGTATCGCGGTGCCGGATCAACGCCGGCACGTCGAGGCCGTCGGGATTGGCCACGCCGCCCGCCACGTCGGAGACCGCCACCACCTTGATGCCGCGGGCGTGGCAATCCAGCGCCGCATGGGACCCCACGTTGCCGAAGCCCTGCACGGCCACCGAATAATTCATCAGCCCGAGATCCCGGACGGCCTCCAGCATCATGCACACCACACCGCGGCCCGTGGCCTCCTTGCGGCCCAGCGAGCCGCCCAAATCGATCGGCTTGCCCGTGACCACGCCGCGGGCGACGTCGCGATGCTTCCGGTATTCGTCGTAAATCCAGGCCATTTCCCGCGCGCCCGTGCCCATGTCCGGCGCGGGAATATCGATGTTGGGCCCGATGTCGTTCACCAGCCGGTGGGTGTATTTGCGGACCAGCCGCTCCAACTCCGAAACCGTGAGGGTCTTGGGATCCACGCTGATGCCGCCCTTGGCGCCGCCATAGGGGATGCCGACCAACGCCGTTTTCAAGGTCATCCACAGCGCCAGGGCCTTGACTTCCTCCAGATCCACCTCCGGGTGGAACCGGATGCCGCCCTTGTAGGGACCCAGGACGTCGCTGTGCTGAATGCGGTAGCACTGAAACACCTTCAGCGGACCGTTGTCGAGCTGGAGCGTGGCGCGAAAAACGATGACCTTGTCGGGAATCTTCAAGCGCTCCAGAACCTCCATCCCCTTGAACCGCTTTTCCAAGCCCAAAAAATCGGACGTCTTCTCCACCAGACTGATGGCATCCTCGAATACCGTGCTCATGAGTGTCTCCTCTCTTGCGGGGCTCCAGCCAAACTGTTAAAAGGCTAGTCCATGCGACTGGACGAACTCAAGGAAAAACTGAAAAACTGTTACCGGCCGGATGCCCGCCGTTTTCACGAGTTGATGTCGCGCCGGATCAAGACCATCCTCATGGTCTCCACGCGGTACGAGGCGTTCAGCCTGGCGTGGGACGGCAGCCTCGCGGAGGACATCTACGGCACCTATTCCCTGCTCCACCTGCAAAACGTGCCCCAGATCACGACGGTGACCTCCCCGACGGAAGCGCTCGAGGCGCTTCGCCGCGAGCATTTCGACCTGGTGCTGGTGTCCTCGAACCTCGCCGGAATCGACATCAACGGATTCGGCCTTGAAATCAAGACCCTGCGGCCCGGCCTTCCGGTGGTCATGCTGATCTTCGCCGGCGCCGGGCTCTCCGCCGCCATGGACCCGGACGCCTACCCCGGCATCGATCACGTTTTTTCCTGGCAGGGAAGCGCCAAGGTTCTTTTTTCGCTCATCAAGCTGGTGGAGGACTCCCTGAACATCGAAAAAGACACCTCCATTGTGCGCATCGGCGTCATCCTCGTGGTCGAGGATTCCATCAAGCAATACTCCTTCTTCCTCCCCCATCTCTACACGATTCTCATGCGGCAGGCGTTTTCCCGCGTGCCTTTCGGCGTGGATGAAAACGAGCGCCAGCTCCTGACGCGCACGCGCCCCAAGATTCTGCTCGCGCGAACCTTTGCCGAGGCCGAAGCGCTCGTGGCGCGCACCCAACCGTTCCTGCACGGCATGATTTCCGATCTGCGCGTCACGGCCGAGGAAGGCCGGGGCTCCGAAACGGGACCGCATTTTCTCCGCCGGACCCTGGAGGCCATCCCCGGCCTGCCCATCCTGCTGGTCTCCGCGGACGAGAACGCCCCGCGCTACGCGCGGTCGCTGGGCATCCCGTTCGTGGACAAGCAATCCCCCCAGTTCATCAAGGGCGTGGAGGATTTTTGCCTGACGGAACTGGGTTTCGGCGATTTCGTTTTCCGGAGCGCCGACGGACGCGAACTCCGCCGGGCGCGCACCCTGCGCGAGTTCGAGAACGCTTTGCCGGACATGCCGGACGAGTGCATCGAGTTCCTAAGCCGCCGGAACCTTTTTTCGCACTGGCTTCTGGCGCAGGGCGAAACGGCCCTGGCCGAGCTGCTCCGCCCCGTGCAAAGCGCCGATTTCGGCTCCATCGCCGAGCTTCGCGACTTCATCCGGTCGGCCACGGCCATCGCCCGCCGGGAAAAACACCGCGGGATCATCGCCGATTTTCAATCGGACGATTTCGAGCCCGATTACACGTTTCTGATCACCGGGCGCGGCAGTCTCGGCGGCAAGGCCCGCGGCCTCGCGTTCATGTTCAACCTGTTGAGCCGGCCGGACATCGACGGCCGCCTCGGCGGCATGGAAATCCGGGTTCCGCGCACGCTCGTGATCACCACGGACGCCTTCGACCAGTACATGACCGCCCACTCGCTCTACACCTTCGGCATCGAGTGCGACGACGACCGGCTTTTGAAGCGGAAATTGCGGGAGTGCCCGTTGCCGGCGCGGCTCATGGACATTCTGCGCTCCTATATCCGGCAGGTCCGCGTTCCGCTCGCGGTCCGTTCCTCCAGCCACATGGAGGATTCCTCCACCCAGCCGTTCGCCGGCTTGTACGAAACCGTGATGCTCCGCAATGCCGGCGACGGCGAGGAGGAACGGCTCCTCGCCCTGGCGGACGCCGTCAAACGCGTCTATGCCTCCGCCTACAGCCAGACCATCAAAAATTATTTTCGGGCCCTGAACCTGAACATGGCCGAGGAAAAGATGGCGGTCATCGTCCAGGAACTGGTCGGCTGGCGCCAGGGCAACCTGTATTACCCCGTCATTTCCGGGGTGGCCCAATCCTTCAATTATTACCCCTTCTCCCGCATGGAACCGGGAGACGGCGTGGCGTCCATCGCGATCGGATTCGGCAAGACGGTCGTGGAGGGGGGAAACGCCCTGCGGTTCTGCCCGAAATTTCCGAATCTTCTCCCGCAGGCCTCCGCTCCCGGCGACCTGCTGCGCATATCCCAGCAGCAGTTTTACGCGCTCTCTTTGGATGAACCGGACCGTCCCTTCGAGGACGACAACGGGAACGCCCTCCGCCTGTTCCCCCTGGAGCGGGCGGAACAGGACGGCACGCTGTATGTGGCCGGCAGCGTGGTGACGACGGGCGAAGGACAACTCGTGGACGATCTCGGCGAAAAAGGCCCCCGCGTCGTCACGTTCGCCCCCGTGCTGAAACGGGGCCTCTTTCCCCTTTGCGCGGCGCTCAACGACGTGTTGAAAGTCGGCCGGGAGAGCCTCGGCTCCGAGGTGGAGATCGAATTCGCCGCCAACGCGGATGCCGAGGGGCGGCGCCCGCCCGAATTCCATCTCCTCCAGATCCGGCCGATGGCCACGTCCCGCGAGCACGTGACCTTCCCCTGGGACGAGCGGTTTCTCCAACGCGCCGTGTGCGCGAGCCGGCAGGTCATGGGCAACGGAAAAATCACCGGCATTCACGATGTCGTGTATTGCCGGCCGGAGCGCTTTTCGGCCGCGCACTCGCGCGCCATCGCCGACGCGGTCGGCCCGCTCAACCGGAAATTGACGGACGCGCACCGGCCCTATCTTCTCATCGGGCCCGGCCGGTGGGGCACCCGCGTCCCGTCGCTGGGCATTCCCGTGAACTGGGCGCAGGTGGCCGGGGCCGTCGTGATCGTGGAAACGGAACTCCAGGGCCGGAGCGTGGATCCCTCGCAAGGCGCCCATTTTTTCCACAATCTGGCCGCCACCGGCATCGGCTATTTCACCCTCCGCGCGAGCGACCCCGAGAATTTCATCCGCTGGGAGGCGTTGGATGCGCTTCCGGCGGAATATGAGGACGCCTGCCTGCGGCATGTGCGCTGTCCGGACGCCCTCACGATCTACATGGACGCCCTGAATCACCGCGGCGCCGTCATTACCCAGGCTGACAGACTGTAACAGAGTCCGACAACCCCGCGCGGCGCGGGGTTATCCTTTTTTCGCCGGTCGCGGCGAAAAAAGGCTTGCATGAGCCAAGCGGGCCGGTACACTCTAAACCATTAAAAAACAAAGACAGGGAGTCGGTGGAGTCCGTCAACAACCGATGGCATAAGGAGGGCAGGGGTATGAGAAAAGCGACCAGTTCCATGAAACCGGAAAGTCAAGCTGCGCGGCGGGTGGTTTTCCAGGTGAACGCTCCGCCCCAAAGCGAGGTTTTCGTCGCCGGCGCCTTCAACCAGTGGAATGCCACCCAGAATCGCTTGAAGGAAGCCAAGGGCAACGGCAAATACTCCATCACCCTCATGCTGGCCAAGGGCGTTTACGAATACAAATTCATCATCAACGGCAACTGGTGCGTCGATCCCCAGTGCCAGAACTGGGTGCGCAACCCGTTCGGCACGTTGAACAGCCTGGTCAACGTCGAGTAGAGCTGTTCAGATGATTAGGATTCCGCCGTCGTCCCGACCTCTCGGAGAGTCGGGACTATGGCGGACAGGTCGGGGTTCGGGCAAGAGAATTTGGCACTGCACATCATGCCCTGCCCGTAATGCTCACGCAAAACACGGGGGTAAACATCCAAAAGCAAACAGCCGAGTAGGCTTCGCGTTTTTCGAACTGGATTTCCTGAACCCCGAACTCTGAACCCTGAGACCCGAATAATTACCCCACCGCAATGAATGGATTACAAACTTTCGAAGTCGCGCCGGCCCTGCCCTCCCAATTGTTGTTCCTCGAGACGCTCGCGAAAAACCTCTGGTGGTCCTGGAATTCCGACGCCATCGAGTTGTTCCGCCGCATCCACCGCGAAACCTGGAAGGAGTCGCGCCACAACCCCATGGTGTTCCTGACGCGGGTTCCGCAGAGCCACCTGGAGTCGTTCGTCAAGGACCACAGCTTCATGGCCCACCTGGAGCGCGTGCAGAAAGTCTTCGAAGCCGACACCCAGCATCCGCCCGACCAGCGGTCCACGGCCTACCTGCCCAACGATCTGATCGCCTATTTTTCCGCCGAGTTCGGCCTCCATGAAAGCGTCCCGCTTTTCGCCGGCGGCCTCGGCGTTCTGGCCGGCGACCATCTCAAGGCCGCTTCCAACATCGGCCTGCCCATGGTGGCGGTGGGCCTGCTCTATCGCCAGGGCTACTTCCGGCAATACCTCAACAACGACGGCTGGCAGCAGGAAACCTATCCGGAAAACGAGTTCCAGCATCTGCCGCTCGAGAAAATTCTGACGCCGAAAGACAACACCCATCTGCGAATCAAGATCGCCCTGCCGGAAGGCGTGTTGACGGCCTTCGTCTGGAAAATCCAGGTGGGCCGCATCCCCCTCTTCCTGCTGGACGCCAACGTGCCCGATAATCCGCCCGAACTGCGAACGATCACCAGCCAGCTCTACGGCGGCGACCAGAAAACGCGGCTGCTGCAGGAAATCCTGCTGGGCATCGGCGGCGTCAAGGCGCTGAACGCGATGGGCATGGATCCGGCCGTCTGCCACATGAACGAAGGCCACTCCGCCTTCATCAGCTTCGAGCGGCTCGCCCGCCTGATCAACGTGTACAAGCTGGACAAGAACACGGCGCTGCAAATCATCCCCCGCACCAGCGTGTTCACCACCCACACGGCGGTCCCGGCCGGCCATGACGAATTCCCCGTGGAGATGATCACCCCCTATTTCGACCTGCTCAAGGATTCCATCCATTCGACGGCCGAGGAGATGCTCTCGTGGGGACGCGGTCCGGATGCGAAGGCCGACTGGGGTTTCTCGATGACCGTCTTCGCCCTGCACATGGCGCAGTATTGCAACGGCGTGAGCAAGCTGCATGGGTTGGTGGCCCGCCGGATGTGTTCCCATCTCTGGCCGAACAAACCGGAAGACGAAATTCCCATCACGCATATCACCAACGGCGTGCATACGCCGTCGTGGCTCTCGCCCGAAAACGTGATGCTGTTCGACCGCTACCTGGGGCCGAACTGGCGCACGGAACCCGGCGACTTGAGCGTGGCGGCGCGGATCGAACAGATTCCCGACGAGGAACTCTGGCGCGCGCACGAACTCAGCCGCTCGCGGCTGGTCCGGGAATGCCGCGAACTCATGAGCCGCCAGTTGACCCACCGCAACGCAAGCAAGACCGAAATCGAACGCGCCAAGGCCGTGCTGTCGCCGGAAATCCTGACCCTCGGCTTCGCCCGCCGCTTCGCCACCTACAAGCGCGCCGGCCTGCTCTTCCGGGACGCGAAACGCCTGGTGGCCCTGCTCGCCTCCCACGATCGCCCCATCCAGCTTATTTTCTCGGGCAAGGCGCATCCGAAGGACAACGGCGGCAAGGACCTGATCAAACAACTCGTTCATTTCGCGCGCAATCACGATGTCCGGAACCGCGTTGTCTTCCTCGAGGATTACGATATCGATATCGCCCGGTTCCTGGTCCAGGGCGTGGACGTATGGCTGAACACGCCCCGGCGCCCCCTGGAAGCCAGCGGCACCTCCGGCATGAAGGCGGCCGTCAACGGCGCCCTGAACGTCAGCATCCTCGACGGCTGGTGGTGCGAGGGCTATGCGCCGGGCAACGGCTGGAGCATCGGCAACGGCGAGGAATACCAGGACTCCGAATACCAGGACAACGTGGAAAGCCAGGCGCTCTACAACCTCCTGGAAAACGACGTCATCCCGCTGTATTACACCCGCCCCAACGACCGCATCCCGATCGAATGGGTGCGGATGATGAAACGGTCCATCAAGACGGCCTTCAGCCAGTTCAGCAGCCACCGCATGGTGCGGGAATACGAACAACGCTTCTACATTCCCGCCCTCACCCGCAGCCGCGAACTCATGGCCGACAGCGGCAAGGAATGGAAACACATCCAGAAGCAACACGACCGCCTGGCGAAATACTGGAGCCGGGTCAACATCCTTCACCCCAAGGCGGAAACGGACCTCTTTTCGCTCCGGGTCGGCCAAACCTTCAAGGTGACCGCGCTCGCGCACCTGGGCGAACTGACCCCCGACGACGTCTGCGTGGAGTTGTATTACGGGCTTCTCGGCTCCGCCAGCAAGATCGGCGTCAGTTGCCGCCATCCCATGACGCTGCGCGAGGAAAAAAGCGGAGGCAACTATCTGTTCGAATGCGACATTCACTGCCAGACCACCGGCCGCTACGGCTTCACCGCCCGGATCATCCCGCACGGCGACGACTGGCTGCAAAACTCGCCGGGCCTGATCGCCTGGGCCAAGTGAGGTGAATCCTGAGGACTGAACACTGAAGACTGAACACTCTCGCCTCCCCGGCATCGCCCGCCGGGATCCCTATCTCGAACCGTTTGCCGACCGCATCCAGAATCGGACCGCCCGCTTCAACGAGGCGGCGCTCCGCCTGACCGGCGGCCGGATGAGCCTGGCGGATTTCGCCTCCGGCCACGAATACTTCGGCCTTCACGTTTCGGACTCGAAATGGGTATTGCGGGAATGGGCGCCGAACGCGTCGGCCATCCACCTGATCGGCACGTTTTCCGGCTGGCGGGAAGAGCCCGCCCTGGCCCTCCATCCGGTGGGCCGGGACGGCGTATGGGAAATCGCGCTGCCGCTCGCAACGCTGCGCCATGGGGACCTGTACCGGCTCAACGTTGCCTGGCCGGGCGGCCAGGGCCAGCGCATTCCGGCCTATGCGCGCCGCGTGGTCCAGGACAACCACACCAAGATATTCAACGCCCAGGTCTGGGCGCCGCCCCAGCCTCACGTCTGGAAGCAACCGGCGTTCATCCGCGATTTCGACAACCCGATCATTTACGAAACCCATATCGGCATGGCGCAGGAGGAAGGCAAGGTCGGCACCTACCGGGAATTCCGGGAACACGTGTTGCCCCGCGTTGTTGACGCCGGTTACAACACGATCCAGATCATGGCCATCCAGGAGCACCCCTACTACGGCTCCTTCGGCTATCATGTGTCCAGTTTTTTCGCCGCCTCCTCCCGGTTCGGAACGCCCGAGGAATTCAAGGAACTGGTGGATGCCGCCCACGCCGCGGGCCTGGCCGTGATCATCGATCTCATCCACTCCCATGCCGTCCGCAACGAGGTGGAAGGCCTCAGTCGGTTCGACGGCACGCTCTACCAGTACTTCCATGACGGCCCGCGCGGCGTGCACGAGCTCTGGGACTCGCGCTGCTTCGATTACGGCAAGCATCAGGTCCTGCATTTCCTGCTGTCCAACTGCCGGTTCTGGCTGGACGAATACCGAGTGGACGGCTACCGCTTCGACGGCGTCACCAGCATGCTATATACCCACCATGGCATGGGCAAGGCGTTCACCCGGTACGACGATTATTTCGGCGGGGACGTGGACGAGAATGCCGTCGCTTACCTGACGCTGGCCAACACCGTCATCCACGCCGTCAACCCGCGCGCCATCACCGTGGCGGAGGACGTCAGCGGCATGCCGGGGCTCGCCTCGCCCGTCGGCGAAGGCGGCATCGGCTTCGATTTCCGGCTGGCCATGGGCATCCCCGACCTGTGGGTGAAACTGGTCAAGGACATCCGCGACGACGACTGGAACATGAACTGGATGTGGCACGAACTGACCAACCGCCGCGCGGACGAAAAAACCGTCAGTTACACCGAATCCCACGACCAGGCGCTCGTCGGCGACCAGACGATTATTTTCCGGATGATCGAGCGCGACATGTACGACCACATGAGCGTTTCCACCCGCAACCTGACGGTGGACCGCGGGTTGGCCCTGCACAAGATGATCCGACTGGTGACCCTCGGCCTCGCCAGCCACGCCTACCTGAATTTCATGGGCAACGAATTCGGCCATCCGGAATGGATCGATTTTCCGCGGGAGGGCAACGGCTGGTCCTATCATTACGCCCGGCGGCAATGGCGCCTGCGGGACGATCCGAACCTCTGCTATCATTTTCTCGGCGACTTCGACAAGGCCATGATCGCCCTGGCCCGCCGTTTCCACCTGCTGGAATCCTGGCCGCAGCAACTGGTTCTCAACGGCGGCGACCGGGTGCTGGCCTTCTTTCGGGCCGGTCTGCTCTTCGCCTTCAACTTCCATCCGACCCAGTCGTTCACGGACTACGCCGTGGAAATCGTGCCCGGCCAATATCACCTGGTCCTCGACACGGATGCGTCCGCCTATGGCGGTTTCAACCGGGTGGATGCCGGACAGGTCTATCGCCCGACGGATATCACCGAGCGCTCCATCATCCGCCATCGCCTCCAACTCTACCTGCCCAGTCGCACCGCCCAGGTGTATCAGCGGGTCTGCTGATCAATAATAACTATTGAGCGAGCCGACGGGGATGGCGCCGGGCCAGCCCCAGGCCACAGCCCATGCCAGGGTTGTGCCGCCCATCGTCCGGATGTACCACTTGCCTGTGTTGCCGTCGAACACCGCCAGATCGCTCTGGGCATCCCCGTTAAAATCGCCCGGCACCGGCACTGCGCCAGGCCAGCCCCACGCCACCTGCCAGGCGATAGCATCGCCTGCCATGGTTCGGATGTACCAGTAGCCGGTGTTGCCGTCGAAGACGGCGATATCGTCCGTCCCATCGCCGTTGTAATCGCCGCCCACGGGCACCGCCCCCGGCCAGCCCCACGTCGCCGCCCACACCAGATTCGATCCGCCGACGGTCCGGATATACCAACTGCCCGTGTTGCCGTCGAAGACCGCCAGATCGCTCACGCCTTCCCCGTTGAAATCGCCCGGCACGGGAATGGCGCCCGGCC
>JACQHI010000296.1 GCA_016199105.1 Lentisphaerota bacterium
ACCTACGCCGACATGATCACCCTGCTCGTCGCCGTCTTCATCATGATGTATGCCATGTCGGTGGTGAACGCAGAGAAATTCAACCAGTTGGCTATCTCCATTCGGAGCGGGTTCGGCGGCAAGAACATCGACCTGAACAAGAGAATCTTCGCGACACCGTCACCGAACGTCATCGGCGATGAGCCGGGCGTTCCGGTCCTCGCCAAACCGACCGACGAAATGTACTCCGGCACCATGGACAAACCCCGCTACCCTCTGCGCCTGCCGGACTATGTGAAAACCCAATTGGCCTCCTTGAAACTGGATGCAAGTCTCCAGCCGGTTCTCGATCTCAACGCCAACGAGGGGCCGCGCATCAGCGTCATCATCAACGACCAGCTTCTCTTCGAGCGCGAGCAGACGGAACTCTCGGACGACAATCGCAAGAAACTGGCGCATATCGGCGCGGCCCTCCGCGAGCAGCCCTTGCGCATCACGATCGAGGGCTATTCCTCTCCCCTCCCCCCTGGCAGCCGCTACAAGGACAGTTGGGAGGTCGCCTCGGAGCGCGCCCGGCAGGTGGCCGACTGCCTCGTTCGCGAATCGAAAATCAATCCGCGGCGTCTGACCCTGATCGGGTATGGAGAATGGAAAGCGCCCGGTAAATCGCGCAAAGTGGCCCTGACCGGCGACGGAGAATGGAAAACCATCGGTGACCGCTTCCCGGGGGAGGAAAGCGTGGATCGCGTGGTGATCTCGGTTGTGATCCAATGACCCGGCTTTCCATTTTCCAAGGCGGCGGCGACATGGCCGTCCGATACCAGAATTGGCTGGCCGCCTGTTTTCGGAAACAAGACTGGGACGTTCTGCCCCTTCCCCGTCAGTTCATGATCCGCAACCTGGGTAATATCCTCTTAAGCATTCATTTCATTCCCGAGCTCGCGCGGCTGGCCAAGGCCATTCGAAAGCCCTATGTCTGCTGGGTGATGGACATGCTCCTCAATGTCAACCTGCTGAACCCGGACTGGGTCTCGGAATGGACGGTGATCTTCGACTGTTCCCGCGGCGATCTGGAACGCTTCCGCGCCGCCGGCTATTCGAACGTGTTTTACCTGCCAGTGTCCGTGGATTCCGCCATCTGGCGGGAGCGCCCCCCTGCCCGCAGCCCCGACCTCTCGGAGAGTCGGGGCAGCGTTGCAGGCGAGCCCGTTTCCGACACCCGTTATCCGGTCTCCTTCGTGGGCAACTGCTACGAACTCGACGACAATTCCGAGTTCCAGAAATACCGGCGCGCCTGGCTCGCGCGCGGCTTGTCTCCGGAACTCGGCCTGAACACGCTCGAGCAATTCATCCCCTATGCCGCCCGCCACCTGATCCCACCGGTCAAGCGTCTTTTTTTTGAGTTTATCCAATCCCGCCAGCCGGACTTTTTCGAAAAGGCGCCCATCCGCGGCGAGTTCACCGCGTCGCCGGATCTCTGGGTCTCGTTTTTTGTGGATGTCCTGCTCTGCCATGAATGGGATGCCCCGATCCGCGGCGCCCTCGCGCAAGCCATGGCCCCCCTGGGGATGCATCTGTGGGGGCTCGAACCGGGCTGGCGCCCGTTCCTTGGGGAGGGCATTCACTATCATGGAATGGCCGATATGGAGCGGGATTTCGCGGGCATTATCGCCGCCACGGATGTCTGCGTCAACATTCCCCGCCGCCATTCCGACGCCCTCCTCCTGCGGAACTTCGAAATCCCCGCCTGCGCCGGTTTCCAGTTGTCCCTTTTCAGCGACGATCTCGCCGCCGCCTTTGCGCCCGACAAGGAAATCGTCATGTTCGAATCCATCCCCGAAGCGGTGGATAAAGCCCGCTATTTCATCGCTCACGAAACCGAGCGCCGGCGGATCGCCGAAAAAGGACGGCTCCGCTTCCTGAAGGAGCATACCCTGGCCCATCGGTTTCAGGCCATGGAACAGACGCTGCGCGGCCTGGGGGTGATGTGACATGATTCGCATCGGCATGATCGGCATCGGCGGCTTCGGCGCCGTCCACCTCGGCGCCGCCCGGCAGATGGAGAAGGAAAACCGTGCCCGCCTTGTGGCGGTGGCCGATCAACGCATCGCGACCCTCCCGGAATCGGAAGCCCTGCGCCGGGGCGGCGTGGCGTGTTACGCCGGGCACGTGGAACTCCTGGACCGTCACCCGGAACTGTCGCTGATCACCCTGCCCCTCCCGATCATGCTGCATGCCCCGCTGACAATCGAATGCCTGCGCCGCGGTTTTCACGTGCTCGTGGAAAAGCCCCCGGCGCCCACCGTCGCGGAAGTCGTCTCCATGATCGCCGCGGCGCGCGAGGCCGGACGCCATTGCGGCGTAGGCTTCCAATACAGCGCCTCCCGCTTCCTGCGGGCGGTGCGCGACACCGTCGCCTCGGGCCGGCTCGGCCGCATCACCCACGTGTCCGGTCTGGCCATGGCCCAGCGCATGGATGTTTACTATGCCCGCTCGCCCTGGGCCGGCAAAATCACGCTCGACGGAAACCCGGTGCGCGACGGCAGCCTGAACAATCCCTGCGCCCACACGGCCCAACTGCTGCTTGCCTGCGCCGGACAAGGCGAGCGCCCCGTCGCCCGCCCCGTCTCGCTGCAGGCGGAGTTTTTCGCGGGCCATGACATCGAGACGGAAGACACCTGCAGCATCCGGGCCACCCTGGACACCGGGGCCATCTTCCATTTCACGACCAGTCTTTGCGCCCATCAGAACGTTCTTGACCTCGCCATCCGGGGCACAAAAGGCCGGATCGCGTGGAGCCTGGGGCAACCGGCCGCGCAGTTCGTCGCGTCCGACGGGAGCGCCGTCGAACTCCCGCCCCTGGACGGTTCCACCACGGACCTGTTCCGCAATTTCATGGATGTGCTGGACGGCCGCGCCCCGCGCCTTCTGTGCCCGGTGGAAGACACCCTGAGTTTCGCCGAACTGGTCGAACAGGCCTTCACGTCCACCCGCGTCGTTCATCTGCACGGCACGCCGCATGCCCGGCGCGAAGCCGGCGCCACTCCGCCGGAAACCCGCACGTTCATCGCGGACATCGAATCGTTCGCGAGGAAAGCGTTCGAAGAGGGGCGGCTCTTTTCGGAGCTCGGCGCGCCTTGGGCGCGGGGCGGAGAAGGCAGGGGATAGGTGTTGGGCGTTGGGCAGTGTTCAGTGTTCGGTGTTCTGGGTTCGGGCTTCTGCCTCCCTTAATCTTTCTCCTTAATCTTTACCTTTGTCTCACCCAGGCCCGACCAGATTATGGCGTGAGCCACGTTGTGGCAATCACGTGACCACGTTGGCACGTGCTACGTGACTCCCGTGGCAAAGATTAAGGCGCGCCCAATGCTATGGGCCGGGCGGTTTTCGGCGGCAGACCAGGCGCTGCCCCACGACACAGGCCTCCAGCAATTCGTCGGCGGACAGCTTGCACCAGCGCGAAGCCAGTTGAGCGGGAAAACACTCGTGCGCCTCGTTCGGGAGGCGGGCAAAAAGCTTGTCCCACTGCATCTCGTCGAGACGGAAGAGGCGCTGCTCGTCGAACAACCGTTTCCAGAGCGCCGTGCCGGGCAAGGGGATCAGAATGTTCATTCCGCCGCCATCGAGTTCGCACCGGAAGATCAACTCGTAGGTGTCGGCGACGGTGTCCCACGATTCGCCGGGAAACCCGAAAATGAAAAACCCGTAATGCGCCAATCCCGCGGCCCGGGTCAACCGCGAGGTCCGTATCACGGCTTCGCGGGAAATCGGCTTGCCGACGAATGGAAAGAAAGCCGGATGTCCCGTCTCAATGCCGTAACTGATGTGCCGGCAGCCGGACTCCCTCATCAGATTCAATACATCCGTCTCCACCGTGTTGACCGTCGTCAGGCAGGACCACCGGACGCGGAGCCCGCGGTCCAGGATCGTCTTCAACAACGCCTCCGTGTGGCGCCGGTTGACGGTGAACGTGTCGTCCGAAAACCAGAACAGCCGATCCCCATACCGGTTCAGCAGGTGCTCGATTTCCGCCACGACGCTTCCGGGAGAACGATACCGGACTTTGCGGGAAAACAGAACCGTCGAGGCGCAAAAATCGCAGGCATACGGGCAGCCGCGCATGGAGACAATGTTGTACCGCTGGTAGCAGCGCATCGGGAGCAGGTGATAGGCCGGCATTCCCAGCGAATCGAGATCGGCCACGAGCGGAAGATCCGGCCGGCGGAGCACGCCGCCGTTCAGGAGAACGGACAGCCCCGGTATGGAGGTGACGGCTTCGCCCGCCTCCAGCGCCTCCACCAGCGCCGGCGTCACGCTCTCGCCTTCCCCGTGGGCGACGGCATCGAAGGCGTCCCCGGCCTGGCGCAACAGGGTCTCGCCCATCGCGGAGGCATGATTGCCGCCCACGAAAATGAAGACCGATTTTCCGAAAGCGTCCCTGAGCCGGCGGGCCAGTTGCCGCGCCGGGTTGTGCAGCACGCTGTAATTGCATCCGATGCCGATATACCGGGGCCTGAACTCCTCCACGCGTTTCAGAATGTCGTCATCCCGCAAATTCTCGGCCATGCCGTCCACGATCAGCGTCTCGTGCCCGCGCCGTTCGAGAACGCCGCCGATGGACGCCACGCCGATCGGCGGATCGGAAATATCGCCGAACTGCTCGCGCAACAAAAAATTGGGAATCAACAACGCGACTCTGGCCATAGTGTCATACCGCCCCAGTCACAGCCCAGGGTTCAGGGTTCAGTTTGGCCTCGGATTGGCGGCCAATCCGATGGAACAGAAATAAGACAACGTCGAACACCGAACGTCGAACGCATAACGTCGAAGTGCAGATCCGATTCGGACTTCGGGGTTCGATGTTGGACGTTGAATGTTCGGCGTTCGATGTTCATTAACGCATTCATATGCAAATCGTTGTGACCGAAACTTAAAAAAAGTGTTTCAGTTCAGGGTTCATGAGCCGCCTCCACCGTAAGGGCCAACTGCCGATCGAAATCCGTCTCCTCTCCCGACGGCAGGTCCGCGTGGCCCGCCAGCCAGCCGCCCGCCCCCTCCTTCACCACAAAGCGCGGCTTTTTTCCCAAAAGACCCCCGATGCTCTCCGCAAGCTGCCGGATGGACCGGACAGCCGGTCCGCCCAGATTGTGAACGGCCGTCCCGGGACGCCGCAACAAGGCCGCTGTTTGCCTGACCAGCACCTCGATAAACAGCGGGTTGATTTTCAACCCGCCATCGTGCGTAACGTCAACGGGTTCCCCGCTGCGAATGCGCCCGATGAGACGGGGAATCAAGCGCGTCGGTTTCTGACCCGGCCCGAAGGGAAAAAACAGGCGAAGGATCATCACCTCCGTGTTCAACATGCTGGAAAGAATCTGTTCCGCCAGCAGCTTGGACAGGCCATACAGGCTGTCGGGCCGCGCCGGACTGTGGCTCGTGACGACCGCCTTCGCCGTTCCATACACGGCGCCGCTCGAAAGGTACATGACCAGGCGCGGAGGCCCCCGCTTGTTGAGGAATTCGGTCAGGGCATAGACCGCCTCCACATTCGTCCTCCACAGCACGCGGTCCTTCGGAGCCCCGCCCACGTGGCCCGCCGCCAGGATCAGCGTCTCGATGCCGGCGGGAATGCGGGCGAACGTCGCGGGCCGGGTGAGATCGAAGTCCGGCCGGGACAGGCCGGTCACGTCATGACCCGCCTTTTCCAGGTGTTCCACGAGCGCCGACCCGACAAATCCCGACGCGCCTAAAACGCCGATCTTCACATGAACTTCCGGTAGTAATCGGCCGTGCGGCGAAGGCCCTCTTCCAAATCCACTTTCGCCTCGAAGCCGAGCAGGCGCCGGGCCTTGTCGGTGGACGGCACGCGCAATTCAACATCCGCATACTCCTTCTGGATGAAACGGATGGGCGAGGTCGAGCCCAGAACGCGGACGATCGTGTTGGCCAGGCCGTAGATGGTCACCACGGTGCGCTGATTGCCGATATTGAACGACTCGCCGACCGCCTTCGGATGCTCCAAGGCCAGCAGGACGCCTTCCACGAGGTCGTCTATGTAGCACCAGGCCCGTATCTGCGTGCCGTCGCCATGGATTTCGATGGGCTCGTTGCGGATGGCGCGATTGACGAACGTCCGGATGGCCCCCTCGCCGACCTGGCCCGGGCCATAGACATTGAACGGCCGCACGCAGGTGGTCGGCAGCCAGCGTTCCGTGTAATAGGCATGGGCGAGGTGCTCTTCCGCCAGTTTGCTCACCGCATACGTCCAGCGCGCCTCGCCCACGGCGCCCACGACCGTTTTATCGAGCTCGCTGGACTGGAAACCGTGGGTGCCGAACACTTCGCTCGTGGAAAAGCAGACGACGCGCGCGCAATGCTTCAAGCGGGAGGCCGCCTCCAGCACATTGGCCGACCCGAGCATGTTCACGCGCATCGTATTCACGGGTTTTTTGATCACCGTGTCGATGCCGGCGATCGCCGCGCAATGCACGACGAACTCCGCGCCCTGCATCGCCGTTTCCAGCGCGGCGCCGTCGAGGATATCGCCCTCCACGAGCCGGAGATTCGGATGGGCCTCGAACGCCTTGTCCTTCAGGGAATTCCGGGTGAGATTATCGAAGAGCACCACGCGATTGTGCCCGATCAGCCGGCCGGCCAGCATGGAGCCGATGAAACCGGCCCCGCCCGTGATAAACACCGTCTTGTTTTCGAGCATAAAGGAAACCCCGGTTCGATCAGATTATGGTAAAGATTACGACAAAGATTAAGGTGTTCCCGTCTTCCCTTTGTCTTTACCTTAATCTTTACCTTTGTCTCTCCCCGGTTCAATCCGCCGTCGCTAAAGCTATGGCGGACAGGCCCGTCTTGCCAGTCCACAGCTTCCAAGGAAACCCTGGTTTTGCCGGCGACTATACCGCACGGGAAAGCCCGCCGTCAACCGGGATTGGCAAGGGAAAGCCGCTCGACAAATCGCGCGCCGATCGTACAATGCCATCCATGAAGACATCCCCCGATCCGGAAAAAAAGGCGCGGCTTCTGGCCGAACTTCGGCGCGACCGGGAGCTCCGCCAGAAAAGCTACCGGGAATGCGCGCTCAAGCTTTTCCCGCATGTCTGCGCGCGGTGCGGGCGCGAGTTGTCGGGCAAGCGGCTCCGCGAACTCACCGTCCATCACAAGGACCACGATCACCGCAACAATCCGCCCGACGGCCGGAACTGGGAACTGCTCTGCCTCTACTGCCACGATCACGAACACGAGAAATACAAGGTCGGAGAGTATTATGACGGAACCGGGCCGGACCCCGAGGACAAGCCCGCGCCGTCCATCTTCAAACCCTTCGAAGGGCTGGACAACCTGCTGAAAGACAAGGGCGGAGGGCGTCCCGATGCGCTTCGCGATCAGGGATGAAACCTGAGTAAGAAGGATGAAGCCCGGGACGTGAGATTAATACGCATAAGCCTCTTGCAAACACCGGCTGAGGCTACAACGCCATCAGCCATGAAAAGTGAGCATCATCATGCTCGAGGGAGACATGGTGGCAACGGGCACAGGCGCTAATCAACACATCCTGTATGGGCGCGGTCTTTCCCGCGCGCCGACAACGGTCTGCCAGGTTGAAGGCCTGCTGCCAGACCTCCGCGGTAATGGGCAATTCCGTCAGAACGTCTTCCAGCAGTCCGAGGTTTCTCCTGTCCCCCTCTCCCCCCACTCCGTTCCATAGTTCCAGCCGTATCGGCGGACACCAAGCGGCCTCTCCGGATTCCATCAAGGCTTTGACACGAGCCCGGATAACAGAATCGCCGACGCGGCGCAACGCATGCACCCAGCAGGAGGTGTCAACGAGAATCATGCCGTCCTCCGGGCGAGACGGGCTTTCCTCAGCGCCTCAGGAGTCATGAACGTGTTGCTTGTCCCCAGCACATGGGTCGCCTCGGCCATGCGCCGGCGCCGATTGAAATCAGTCAGCGCCATCAGCACGGCGGCCCGTTTCGTCTTGACGCCGGTCAATCGCATGGCATCTTTTAGTTCCTCAATGGGAATATCAATGGTTGTTTTCATGCTTCCCATATATCATGGTAAAGAATCTTACACAAGCATAATAATATCTTATTGAATTACGGATTGGATTCTTTGCGTCACCAATACACGGGCGTCAATCCGGGACCGCCAAAGGGCACGTTCCAGGACAACACGCCTTGGGTCAGGGAATAGATATACCACACGCCCAGGGTCTCGGAATACAAGGCCAGGTCCCAGCGCCCGTCGCCGTCATAGTCGCCGGGCACGGGGTAAAGCGTCGCTCCGCCGAAGGGCAAGTCCCACGCCAGGACATCCCCGGCCAAGGTGCGGATGTACCAGACGCCATCGCCATAGACGGCCAGGTCGAACACGCCGTCACCGTCGTAGTCGCCGACCACCGGCAGCATGCCCGGACCGCCAAAGGGCAAGGCCCAGGCCAGCAACTCGCCGTTCACGGTCCGGATATACCAATTCCCGTCTCCCATCCCATACACGGCCATGTCCCACGTGGCATCGCCGTTGTAATCGCCCGGGATGGCCAGCAGGCCAAGGCCGCCCCAGTTCTCACCCCAAGCCACTACGTCACCCGCCAGGGTCCGGCAATACCACTGCCCAAAGCCGTACGACTCCACCATCATGTCCGGCAAGCCATCCCCCGTGTAATCTCCTATCAACGGCGAGAGGCCTTCGCCACCCCAGTTTTCGCCCCAGGCCAGCACGGTCCCGCTCAATGTCCGGATATACCAACTGCCTGTCGCCGGATCATACACGGCCAGCTCGCCGACCCCGTCGCCGTCAAAATCGCCCGGCACCGGTATCATGTCTGGGCCGCCCCAGTTCTCGGCCCATAACAATACTTCCCCGCTGGGCGCGCGCGCGAACCACCGGCCCGTGGCTCTCTCGTACAGCGCCAGGTACGTCACCCCATTGGTGCCGAAGCCGCCCGGCGCATCCTGGATGTATGCCCCGTGGAACTCCACGGAACCCCCGGCCGTCAGCGCCGCGGTCTCGTTCGAGGGCGTCTGGACACCGGCCAAGTCGCCATAGAGCACGGTATAGGTCCCAGTGGACACGTTGGTCGGCCCGAAACTGCCCTCTCCGGAAATCGGCCCGTTATAGCCAGCCGGCCCGCTGAGCGTCCATGTCCCGCCGGAAGGCGTTACCACGATGGCCAGCAGGTTGGTGGCCGGTTCGGGCGCCGGCACGGTCCCATTGGTGACCGACAAGGTGTTGGTCACAGGAATAGCCGGATTCCAGTTCGTGTCCCCGCTCTGCGAGGCCACGACCCGGACAGTCCCTGTCGCGGTGAACGTCAGGTTCGTGCCGCCGGCCAGCGCGCCCGGGCCGCTCGCCACGCTGAAGCTCACCGGCAGACCCGAGGACGCCGTCGCGCTCAACCGCACGGTGTTCGTCACCGCCTGATCCGCGATCGCCGGGAACGCGATCGTCTGGTTCAGCCTGGCGACCGCGAACATCTGCGTCACCGTCGACGCCGCATTCCAGTTCGTATCCCCCGCCTGGGAAGCCGCGACGTTCACCACGCCCGAACCCGTGAACGTCAGGTTCGTGCCGCCGCTAATCGCGCCCGGCCCGCTAGCCACGCTGAAGCTCACCGGCAAACCGGAGGACGCCGTCGCGGCCAACCCCACCGCGCTGGTTGTCGCAAAAACCGCTCCGTTCGTCGGCATGACATTCGCGATCGCCTGATCGTGTTTGGCGCCCGTGCCGGCCAGATAGACCATGTATGTCGCGGTGGTGGAATTATTGGCAATCAGCGCCGCTGCGGCATAAGCCCCCGCATTCGCCGGCGCAAACCGGACCGTAAAATTGGAAACTCCGCCGACGGGAACAGTGGACGGCAGTCCGGCAATCGAAAATTCCGCGGCCCCCGCGCCGTTGGTGGTCACCCCGATGATGGTCATGTTGGTGTTGCCGCTGTTGGTAATCGCGAAAGTGTTGGTTAAGGCGCTGCCCCACAGGAGCGATCCGAAATCTGTGCCTTTGGCCGCCGAGGCGGGCTCCCCGCTGGCGATTATGGCGCCGTTCGTGCCCAACACGGCCATTGTCGCAAGCGCCCACTTGGCATAGAGCATCAGGTTGTCGGGACCGCTGTAACCGGCACCGGGCGCGTAATCGGTTCCATTTCCATCCGACTGCGTATTCCAGCATGAAAAGTCATAACCCGCTTTGACCATGGAGCCCGGCCCGAAAATATTGGCGCTGCCGCCATTCGTAACAACCTGTTGAGACGGGACCGTTCCGCCCGTGTAACCGTTCCCGGAATAGGCGATGGTGAACCCGTTAAAATTCGTGAACACCGGTTGCAGGGTGATGTTCGTGTTGACGGCAACCTGATATGGATTATTGCTTGAGGCCGTGCCGCTGCCGCCCAGCACATAATCCCAGCGATCGAACCGATTGCTGACCGCGGGAATCGCCGTCACCGTGACCACGGTTCCCGCGGGATAGATATCGCCATAAACAGAGGCCCCGGAGACGGCGCCGCCGTTGGTTGCGACCACCTTTAACATAAACAGGTTGGACGCGGTCCCCACCGCCGCGCCGAGGATCAACGAATTGGTCCGGTTTGCGCCGTTCTGATCATCCAGCACCTCGAAATTCGACGAATTTGTGCCACGCAGGTCCACCCATTGCGTGGCATTGCTGTAATACCCCACGACTGGGATGGCTTGCGAAGATGAAAATGCCGCCCGGCACCCCTTGCCCGCTGCAAAGCTTGGGCCGGCGTTGGATTGCAGGAGCGCGGTCGGCGTCAGGTTGGTGGCTGAAAGCCTCACCAGATATGGTTGATAGATGGTGTTCGTGCCCAGCGGAGCTCCACCCGCGTTTAATACTACGGCATTGACGCCGCCTGCGAATATGGAGTCGTCGGAGCCGTTCGTAGCGCCCGCGTATAAGGTATTACTGACACTGGTTAGCAGTTGATTCGTGGTTGAATGAAAAACGCAGTAATAGTCGCTTATGTTGGTTCCCGTTCCTTGATAATTATGCAAATCATTGAGCTCATAGATCCCGCTATTGTTCCAATAATTATAGGCAAAGAGCGAGTTGACCACCGTGATCACGCCGCCGTTTTGCGCGATGGCGCCGCCTTTGAGCAGGGGGTTGGTATTATACGCGATATTCCCGGCGAATGTGCAGTTCACAAAGAGGGATGTGGTGCCTCCAAGATAATTCTCGAAGGCGCCGCCAAGTTCCGTGCTCTTGTTGTGCGCGAACGTGGAATTGTTCGCGTAGAGATTACCCTGTATGTTCACGCCGCCCCCGCCGCCGCCGCTAGCGGCCAGACTGCGGTTTTCGCTGATCGTGCAATCTTCGATGAACATGGTTGCCGAAGCTCCGGTGTTCCGAAAACCTCCGCCATAGCTGGCGCCGTTGCGGCTGACATTGCAATGCAGCAGGTAGAGTGTGGCGATATTAAAGACGCCACCGCCGCCCTGGCCTGGTCCCCCTGATTGGACAATGGTCATGCCCTCCAGCACCAGCGTTCCGGAAAGGTTATTGATAGCGCCGGCGGCATTGCCGCCTTTGACGGTCAAATTTCGGATGAAATTGGTCAGACCGCTTGCGTTGATGGAGAACACACGGAATGCCGAGGGAGTCGCATTGGCAATGCCGGATTCGTCAAACCCGGGAACGGGCACGGAGATCGAATAATCATTGCCCTCTATGGTCAGCCCCTTGCCGGTGATTGGGACGGCGTTGCTGAGCATGATATTTTGGGAGATGGCGATCGTATCGCCGTTGACGGCATTGGTGAGGGCGTTGGTCAGCGACGCATAGTCCCCGACGTTCCAGGTCGCGGAGCGCGCCGCCCACGGCAGGAAAGCGAGCGCGCAGGCAAACAGAGCAACATGGACGTGTTTGCGGCCTGTCAAACGGAATGAATTTTTCATAATTCTCCTATCCTGAGTAACTCACCAAGCAGCCCGAAGCGATCTGCTTGGTGAGAGTAATTGGCATCACCCGATGCCACCTGCATGAAGGGTAGCCTACCCCCCCCCCCCCCGAACGCAAGAAAATTTCTACGCTCCCACACTCCATATAATTGCCGCGTCCGGCAGGCACTAATGAACTTGAATTGCGGCCGGAATATGCGAGGCTGCTGGAATGCCGGGAAAACATGAACCGCCACACGAGTCGGACGAATGGCTGGAATGGGCCTCCATGACACCGCAACAGCGCTGGGCCGCCACGGACCGATTGTGGGCGTTCTACAGGGAAGCCGGAGGCTCGCTTGACCCCGAACCCGATTCGCAAAGTCCTTTCAACGCTGCGTACCTGCCGGGTGAGATTTCTGCTCATGGGCGGACAAGCCTGCGTGTTCTACGGCGCGGCCGAATTTAGCCGGGACACGGATATCGTCATCGCCGTGTCGCCCGCCAACCTGCGCCGCCTGCGCGCCGCCCTGCGACGGTTGCGAGCGGAGCCCATCGCCGTGCCGCCCTTGTCAAGCC
>JACQHI010000282.1 GCA_016199105.1 Lentisphaerota bacterium
GTTTCAGGGGTGGAGAGCATCGCTTTGATACTGGTGGTTGTTTGCATGCCACCAGATATACGACAAAATAAAAGTTTTGTCCCGTCTTTTTATTAGGGGCAAGCGCAGTTCGTAGCCCCCGCTGTACTTTTGGGAGCATTTCCCCAGTACAGTGGGCGCTACGTGCCCACTGGTCTTCCATAATGCGAATGGCTGCTATAAATCGGTAATCGGTCAGCAAGGAGGTCGCGATGATACCGGATATTCAATCGAGTCTGATGTGCGACGACGTGCGGCAGGAACGGAACGGCAAGTTCATTCTCATTGGTCTTTTTGACGCCATCACCTCCAAGACGTTTCCCGTCACCTTTCCCCGGATGTGCGTGGTCAACCGCTGGTGCAGCGGGGAAGGCCAGTTCGCCCAGGTGACCCGGCTCTTGAAACCGAACGAGGGCATGCTGATGCAGGGCAAGGAAATCCCCGTGCGCCTGCCCGGACCCGAGGCGACGGCGACCAACGTGGAAATCTTCATCAACGTGTCGTTCGAAACGCCCGGCACCTATTGGGTGGAGATCCTGTTGAACAACGACCTCAAGCTGCGTTATCCCCTGCGCGTGGCCCAGGCGCCCGATCGCAGACCCGATGGGCACGATCCCGCGCATCCGGCCTGAGTGCCCGCCGATGCGCACCATGGTTTCACTGGCCCGGTGTACGGATTATTCCTCGAACCTGTTCCAGGCGGTGGAGCAGGTCCTGGCGCCGCTGGGCGGCATGAAGGCGTTCGTCCGGCCCGGCCAGTCGGTGTTGATCAAGCCGAATCTCCTGACCGACACGGAGCCCGGGCAGGGGGTGACCACCCATCCGGAAGTGGTGCGGGCCATACTCCGCCATGTCCGGGCGTGCGGCGCGATCCCGTTTGTGGGAGACAGTCCGGCCAGTGTCATCAAGCTGGAAAATGTCTGGCGGAAGACGGGTTTCGAAGCCCTGTGCCGCGAGGAGGCAGTGGCGCTGGTGAATCTGGATCGCGCCGGGGCGGAAGTCTTTACGGTGGTGGACGCGACGCTCGGCATTGCCAAGCCGGTGCTCGAGGCCCATGTGATCATCAATGTGCCCAAGCTCAAGACGCATGTGCTGACCATCCTGACCAATGCCGTCAAGAACATGTATGGCGTCATTCCGGGGTATCAGAAGACGCTTCTGCATCGTCGTTTCCCAACGCCGCGCGTGTTCGGCGTCTTGTTGGCCGCGCTCTATGGCCGCGTGAAACCGGCCTTGAATATCACGGACGCCATCGTCGGCATGGAGGGGAACGGCCCCTCGGGCGGGTCGCCCGCCCCGCTTGGATTCCTGGCCGCGTCCGCCGACGCGGCGGCGCTCGATCTGGCCATGTGCCATATGCTGGGGATTCCCCCGCACGTGGTGCCGTATCTCAAGGAAGTGAAACGGTTGAAGCTGGGCGAGACGGATTGGGCGAACATTGACATGCTGGGGGAGCCGCTGGAGGCCTTGAAACCGAAGCGGTTCAAATTGCCTTCCACCGTGCCGGGGCGGTTGATCCCCGGCTGGCTCCTGATTCTCCTGGATCGGCTGATCTGGATACGGCCCGAAATCGACGAGCACTGCGTATTTTGCGGACTCTGCGTGAAGTCATGCCCGGTCGGCGCGTTGAGCATCGAAAAGGGGCGGCGTCCCGTTCTGGATGAAAACAAATGCGTCGGTTGTTGTTGTTGCCATGAGGTCTGTCCGCACCAGGCCATTGCGATGCGGTCCAGCCCCCTGTTAAGGCTGTTTTCGAAAGGAGAGTTGCCTTCCTGATGCCGAAAATCAAACATGTCGTCGAATATGGTTTGCTCAGGGCGGTGGGCTGGTTTCTCTGTCTGCTGCCCTATCGCGCGGCGTTGGCCGTCGGGTGGGGGATGGCGTGGCTGAGTCATACGGTCGGCCGCTTTCGCGTGCGCCAGGCGCGCGCGCGCATCCGGGAGGTGTTCGGGGACCGCTTTTCCGGGCGGGAAGTCCGCCGCATCGCCTGGCGGTCGTGGCGGAATTTCGTTTTCAGCGGCGTGGAAATGCTGCGGATTCCCACGCTGACGCCCGACCGGATTCTCTCGGTGGTGGAGGTGGGGGAGGGGATGCGAAAGCTTCAGGAACGGGCGAAGCAGGGGCAGGGCTCCATCGTGGCGCTGGCCCACATGGGCTCGTGGGAAATGGCCAATGCCGCCAGCGGAGCCCTGAAGATCCCCCTGTTTTCCATCGCCGCCCGCCAGAAGAACGAATGGGTGGACGCCCATATCAATCGCCTCCGAAGCCGGACGGGGTTCGAGACCCTGCTTCGGGATGTGTCGGTGATGAAGGGCATCCTGCGGAAAATCAAGGAGGGCAAGACGCTGGCGATCCTGCCGGATGTCCGCATGAAGACCGAAGGCATCCCCGTGCGATTTTTGGGGAAGACGGCCAACGTGGCCGGCGGCATCGGTTCGATCGCCCGTCACACCGGGGCGCCGGTGTTTCCCTGCGTCATCACGCGCATCGGGTGGACCCGGCACCGCTACGAGGTATTCGAGCCGATCTGGCCGGACCCCGGCGCGGACAAGCACGAGGACAGCCGCCGGATTCTCCAGGCTGTGTTCGACCTGTTTGACGAGCATATCCGCCGGCAACCGGACCAGTGGTTCTGGTATAACAAGCGGTGGATCCTGGATCCGTTGAAGCCGGCGCCGTAGCTTGGTGATATCTGGTGTGGTGGATGTTGCGAAGTACAGCGGGGGCTGTGCATCCGTTGATAAAGAGCAGCAGGCACGTAGCGCCTGCTGTACCGGGGACGGACTACCCCTTCCCGCAGGTGCGCCCGCCAGTATCGTTAAGCGTGTCGTGGAGGGCGAAACTGCCTGCCAGGCCGTAGCTTCCGAGCGCTCGTGCTTCGTAGCGAAGGCAGCCTTCGCTGACTTCGCAGAGTA
>JACQHI010000298.1 GCA_016199105.1 Lentisphaerota bacterium
AAACCGCCCTACCCAAACGACATTTTTTTTACGAGGCGCGCGGCTGATGACAAGGGAGACCACACCCTATTACCTGATCGACGAGAAGCGGCTGCTGAAGAACTTGAAGATCATCCGGCGCGTGCGCGAGGTGTCTGGAGCAAAGTCCGTGCTCGCGCTGAAATGTTTTTCGACCTGGTGTGTCTTCGGGCTCATGCGTCAATACATGGACGGGACAACGAGCAGCTCCCTCTTCGAAGCCAGGCTGGGTCATGACAAGTTCGGGAAAGAGGTCCATGCCTACAGCGTTGGTTATTCCCGGGCGGACATCAAAGCCGTCCGGAAATTCGCCGACAAGGTGATTTTCAATTCGATCTCCCAGCTTGAGCTGCACCACGGCGACGTCCGCGGGCTGAAGCTGGGGCTGAGGGTCAATCCGGGGATCAGTTGTTCGCATTTCGACCTGGCGGATCCGGCCAGGCGCTATTCACGACTGGGCGTTTCGGATCCCCAAGCGCTCCTGAAGGCGGCATCCCTCATCAGCGGCGTCATGTTCCATTTCAATTGCGAGAACGACGATTTCGGTCAGTTTTCATCGGCCCTCGATCGTATCGGCCGCCGTTACGGGTCCCTGCTCAAACGGCTGGAATGGGTCAGTCTTGGCGGCGGGCTTTCCTTCACCAATGCCGGTTATCCGCTGGGACAATTCTGCGACCGCTTGAAGGCGTTCGGCGGGAAATTCGGCGTCCAGGTTTATCTGGAACCCGGCGAGGCGGCCATCACCGGGTGCGCGGAACTTGTGACGACGGTCCTGGACGTCGTGCATAACGAAACGGACATCGCCATCGTCGACGCTTCGACGGAAGCCCATATGCTGGATCACCTGATCTATCGCACCAGCGCAAAGCTCGCGGCTCCCGCGTCCGGACGGATTCCGTTCATCATCGCCGGGCGCTCCTGTCTCGCCGGCGACGTGTTCGGTCATTACCGCCTGAAGGCCCGCCTGAAGCCCGGCAGCGTGGTCCGCTTCGGGGATGCCGCCGGCTATACGATGGTCAAAAAGAACTGGTTCAACGGTCTTCCCATGCCGTCCATCCGCGTGCGAAGACTGGACGGGACCGTCGACACCATCAGGCGTTTCGGGTACAAGGATTATGAGGCGAGCCTCTCATAAGAGTCGCCTCGCCGGATCGCAAGAATTGCAAACCATTGAACCGTGAACCGTTGAACCGGGCAATCCAGGGAGAACCATGAAAAAGAACGTATTGATCATCGGCGCCGGCGGCGTCGCGCATGTGGCAGCTCACAAGGCCGCTATGAATAACGACGTGCTCGGCGATATCTGTGTCGCGTCGCGTACGCAGGCCAAATGCGACGAAATCATCGAGAGCGTCAAACGCAAGAATCATGTCAAGGACCCGTCGAAGAAGCTGTATTCGCGGCAGCTCGACGCGCTCGACATCCCGGCCACCGTCAAGCTGATCCGGGAGACCGGATCGGAGATCGTCGTCAACCTCGGCAACGCGTTCATCAACATGTCCGTCCTCGAGGCTTGCCTCGAAACCGGCGCGGTCTATATGGACACGGCCATTCACGAGGACCCGGACAAGGTCTGCGAAAACCCGCCCTGGTACGCGAACTACGAGTGGAAGCGCAAGGACCGCTGCCGGGCGAAGGGTCTGACGGCCATCCTCGGCGTGGGATTCGATCCGGGCGTGGTCAACGCCTACTGCGCGTTGGCGCAGAAACGCTACTTCGACAAGATCGACACCATCGACATCCTGGACGTCAACGCCGGCAGTCACGGCAAGTATTTCGCCACCAACTTCGACCCCGAGATCAACTTCCGCGAGTTCATCAAGGTCTGGACCTGGATCGGCCGGCAGTGGCGGGAGTATCCGACGCATTCCGTCAAGCGCATTTACGATTTCCCGGTCGTGGGTCCCCGGCCCATCTACCTGAACGGTCATGACGAACTGCACTCACTGTCGAAGAACATTGACGCGAACAGCATCCGCTTCTGGATGGGCTTCGGCGACCACTACATCAACGTCTTTACGGTGCTCCGCACCCTCGGGTTTCTCTCGCATCTGCCCGTGACCCTGACCACGGGCCAGAAGGTCGTGCCGCTCAAGGTCGTCAAGGCGCTTTTGCCCGACCCGAAGACGCTCGCGCCCGGCTACACCGGCAAGACCTGCATCGGCAACTTCGTCAAGGGCTGGAAGAACGGCAAGAAAAGGGAGGTCCTCATCTACCAGACCTCGGACCACCACAAGTGCTACGAAGAGATCGAATCCCAGGGCATCAGCTACACCGCCGGCGTCCCGCCGGTGGCAGCCGCGATGCTCGTGGCCCGGGGCGTCTGGAACCCGAAGACGATGGTGAACGTCGAGGAACTCGATCCCGAGCCGTTCATCGCCATTCTGGACAAGATCGGCCTGCCGACGGACGTCAAGGAGATCAAGCCCGGCAGCAAGGACTCGTTCGACGGAACCGTCCGGGACCTGGCGAAGGAGCTGGAA
>JACQHI010000299.1 GCA_016199105.1 Lentisphaerota bacterium
CCGCCGGGGCGGATCGTTGAAGGCCCAGTGCTTCACCTCGCCCTGTCCGCCCTGCATGATCACGCAGCGGGCGTTGTTGTAGGACTCGCTGTATTTCCGGACACCCTCGCTGGGGAAATGGAGATTTTCCAGGCGCGGCCGGAGTTCGCGGCGGATACGGTTGAAGCAGAGGTCCATGTCCGCCTTGGCGAAGGAGAGGGGGTGCGTGACGGGGACGGCTTTCCCGTTCATGAACCATTCATCCATGCCCCAGAACACGGCGTCCTTCAGATTCAGGTCCAGGGCGTTCACGAGCCGGGCGACGAGCGGCAGTTGCTCCGTCGGGCCGATCGGCCCGCAGATGCCGGCGGGCCGGCCGGGCCGGGCCTGTTTCCACGCGGTAATGTATTCCAGCGCCTCCGCCAGGTAGAAGTCCTCGATCGTGTCGTACATCGCGACGGTGAAACCCGGCCGCGCCAGTTGTTGCAGATCGCGGGGCGTGAGCTTGGCCGCCGCCTTGAGAAGATCGCCGTTCAACGTCGTGTAATCCCACCACTCCGGCGCCACCTTGCTGATCGGTCTGGCCATGGTTGCCTCCTATAATTTTCCGAGTTGGGTGCGTGCCATTGAATGGGGGATAGCCTAGCGATCGAAAGGATCGAAGTCAAGGTGCCGACGTGCCCTATGGGACTTTTGACATGGGTAGGGCGGCTTGGCCCAAGCCGCCGCAATCCGAAAACCGACGGCGCGTTGAGCCAACGCGCCCTACCAAATCAAAAATACATCGAGCATGGTTCGTTTGTGGAGGGCGAGCCTGTGGCGAGCCGCCGTTTATTTCATATTCACCACGAATGAGACAAAAGGAATGATGCCCGCAAAAGCGAAAAAGGCGAGCATGAAAACGCCGATGAACAGTGTTGCCGATGTGTGCAATTGAACCATGTCGCGGGGTGGCTCTTGGGTTCTCCAATTCAGAATCAGAGTGATCTTCCACATCATTGGTTTTCTCCTTATCCGTTCTTCCGCACACCGTCCGGTCCTGCCTTACGGCAGCCGCATGTCGCGGTCGGTCGCCTTGATTTTTTCCAGGATGGCCGGCGTGGCTTCGGTGTAAATATCCCGGATGTCGGGGTCCTTGAAATTATACACGCGGTCGGCGAAGGCCGTTGTTTTCAGCCGGTCGAACAGGCGTTGCCGGGCGCCCGCGATGTCCTTGCCGTAGATATGGTAGGAATCGGCCTGCCAGTTGAGGCGGCCCAGTTCGATCTTCTTCCCGGTGCGGCGGGCGAGCTCGTCGGCGATGATCTCCCGGTTGAACAGCGTGAAGCCGAACATGTTCATGAAATTGGCGCCCCAGGCGTCGTTGCTCCGGAACCGGATGTTGCAGTTGAGCCAGCCGGTTCCGGCCTCGTCTTCAAGAAGGCGGTACCAGACGGATTGGAGGCAGGGCGGGTCGTAACAGTCCAGGTCGATATTGGGCATCCAGGTGATCATCTGCGCCTGGCGGGTGAAGGGCTGCTCGACGAGTTTGCGCAGGACGCCCTCGATCTGGTCCACGACAAACGGGCCGGCGGCCATGGAAACGCCGTCCTTCTTTTCCCGCCATTGCCCGTAGGCTTTCAGGCGGCCGTGATAGGTGTATTCCCAGCGGGTGTCGGCGGGGTCGTTCAGGTTCTTGACCCAGTGATCCTTGAGGCCCTGGATTTCCAGGACGTATTCGCGTAAATCCTCGATGCCGCCGGGAAAGGCCTTGTGGATCATCGGGTCGGCGAGCGGGTCCAGAACGGTGATGTTCATGGTGCAGTCGAGGCTCTGGGGCTCCCCCGGTTTGTCGTACTGCGTCCGGAACCGGACGCCGTTTTCAAGCAGGGCGATCAGCGCTTTTTCGTAGGACTCGGCCAGGGACTGGCCGCAGACGGCGAGCACGGGTATGTTTTGCATGGTATGCCTCCAAGTGTCATGGGTTCCGTCTTCGCCCGGGGCTACGCCGGACAAGTCAGGGTTCGGTGTTCAGGAAAGAGAATAGCCGCAAAAAGGCACAAGTGGCACAAAAAAACATCAGCCGGAAAATTCATGATCGCGTAATGTCTCCGTCTTATTGTAGCGCCGCACGGTGTGCGGCAATCCTGAAAATCCACAGCATTTCGCGCCACGCCATGGCGCGCTACAGAACTTCGGTGTTCCGCCATCGCCTGGAAGCTTCCTCCTTCGCCAAGGCTACGGCGGACAAGATGGCGGAAAAGTCGACGTTGGATGTTCCGTCTCCGCACAAGGCTACGCCGGACACGTCGGCGTTCGATGTTCATTGCCAGACCCCAGACCCCAGACCCCAGAACCCAGACCCCAGAAC
>JACQHI010000284.1 GCA_016199105.1 Lentisphaerota bacterium
CACCCGCCTGCAACGTTGCCCCGACCTCTTGGAGAGTCGGGGCTGCGGGCAGGACCAAGAAAAACCCGGGTTTTCCCGCCTGCAATTTCGCCGCGGCGGATAGCCCCGACCTCTCGGAGAGTCGGGGCGGACGGGTCTTACTTGGGCATTGGCTGCTCGTGCTTCGTAGCCCGGAGGCTGACGGGCCACTTAGCAGAGTAGCACTGGGCGTTGGGCGTTGACTCTCTCTGAATGTCCGCGTCTGGCTCATCAGTCTTGCCCAAACTCCACGGTGTTGGCGCTCGACAGGGCATCCACCTTGACCACCACGCGATTCCCGTTGGCATCCCGGATTTTGACGGCAAACGGCCGGCAGACGCCGTTACGGCGGTATTGGACAACACAGTCCCCCTGCGTCACGGGATCGTCGCCCTCCAGCGTCACCGATTCGACCGCCACGCCCTCCACCACGCGACTGAATCCCGGGAGGATGGAGTTGGTGGATATCAGATCGATACGCCCCGAATCCAGGTTGAAGGTGAGCATCAGGGACGTCCGCTTCAGGAGCGCCATGTTCCGGGCGTAGCGCGACACAACCACCACCGAATGCGCCGCCGTCCTCAGGCGATGCCCCTGCAGGGACTTGATGAAGGCCGGAATGGCGATGCCCAGGGCGATGCCCATGATGATAATCACCAGGAGCAGCTCCACGAGCGAAAAACCGCCCTTTCGACGCCCAAAGCGAAAAAAAAAGATGGCGCCGCAAAGTCCCGGTCTCCGCCAGGGTTGAGTCGCATTGATCGGCATGCAGGCATCACCTTTCGCTCATGGACATCCCGCGAAGCGCTGGATAAATCGTCCCCGGCGCAGCGGCCGCGCGGGTTCCGAAACCGGCAAAGACTGCTCTCGCCTTTTCCCTCCCCGCTCTCCCCTTTCCACTCCTCTTTCCGCTTTCCCCTTTCCTTTTCCCTCCCCGCTCCCCCCTTTCCTCTTTCCGCTTTCCCCTTCCCGCTCTCCGTTCTCACCTCTCCCTTCTCCCCTCATCTCAGGTTCGAGATGTCGTCCGCCGTGCCGTCCGCGCCGTCCGGCCCGAGCGACTTGATTTCGAACGTATCGTCCCGCAGCGTATAGACGAAGTCGCGCGTCCACGGATCCTTGTCTATCTTGTCCGCATAGGGTCCGTGCCCGGCGGGCGTCTTGGTGAGGAGCGCCTGCAGACTCGGCGGAAACGAGCCGTTTTCCACCTCATACATTTTGATCGCCAACCCCAGGTTGGCGACACTCGTTTTTGCGGCGTTGATCCTGGCCTTCTCGGTATGTCCCGTCAGCCTCGGCAACACAACGGCGGCCAGAATGCCGATGATGACCACAACGAGCATGATCTCGATCAAGGTGAAGCCCGACCGGGCCCGCGATTGTAACGACGATTTGTTCATCTTATTTCCTCCTGTTAACCATTCAACCGTGAACCTCCCTGTGACGCGCCGCGCGTCATCAACCGTGAACCGTTGAACCCTGCCACTCAGACATTCAACCCGCTCGACAAATCGAACACCGCCAGCAGGATGCTGATGGCCACGAATCCGACCAACCCCGCCATCAGCACGATCAACAAAGGCTCCAGGATGATGGTGAGAATGCGGATACGGTGATCGAGGTCTTTTTCGTAGCGTTGCGCAATGTGGTTGAGCGCGCCGGCCATGTCGCCGGTTTCCTCGCCGATGGCCAGCATGTCGGTCAGCAGCGGCGGGAAAACCTTGCTGGCTGCGAGCGGCACGGAAATCGTGGCGCCATCGGTCACCTGTTCACGGGCATTGCGGATTTCGCGGGCGATGAGCTCGTTCGATATGGTTTTTTCCACGATGCCCAGCGCAGTCAACACGTGGACCCCGTTGCCGATCAACAAGCCCAGCGTCCGCGCGAACTGGGCAAACGCGCTGGCCATCACCACGTCGCGCAAATACGGCAATTTGAGCTGAACCTGGTCCCACCACAGTTTGCCCTGCGGCGTGGCCAGGAAGCGGCGGAACAGGACAACGAAGATGACGATCCCGATCAACAGCAGCCAGCCGAAATTCACCATAAAATTGCTGAGCCCGATCAGTATCCGGGTCGGCAGCGGTAACGCATGACCGATATCCTCGAACATTTTCGCGAAACGAGGAATCACGAAGACCATGGCGAAAATCATCGTGGCCACCCCCGCC
>JACQHI010000289.1 GCA_016199105.1 Lentisphaerota bacterium
AAGAGGCGCAAGCCTGCCCGAGCGTCGGCCAGGGAAGCGCAAAAAGGAGGGCAGAATGAAGGACCCGGTGTTTGTGTTGTGCGACAAAATTCGGGAAACAAGTTTGGCGGCTATTTTTGTTCTATTCTTTCCCGCTTCCTGTCCGACGTCCGCACGAGCAACCGCTGAACCGTGAACACTGAACCTGATAACCATGCTGAACAAAGCCATGCGCGGCTTGATCCTGCGGGGAGGGGCGTTGGGGGATGGGCTCTTGACGCTTCCCGTTCTTCACGCCTTGCGCCGTGCCTTCCCCGGCATTGTCCTCCAATGGGCCGGAAATCCCCGGTTGGCCGGCCTGTTGTTGACGGCCGGACTTGTTCAACGGTATCGCTCGCTCGATGAAGCCGTCATGGCGGAATTGTATGTTCCCCGGGGCTCCCTGAATGCCGCCCCGCCTGCAGCGCTGTGCTGGCGCACTCACGCAGCACTGCGGGCAGGCGAAGCGGCTTGGGTCCAATCCTTCGATTTCATCCTCCACTTCCTGCACGATCCTGACGGGGTGGTCGCGGAAAACCTGAACCGGATGGGGGCGCGGCAACTGATTCAACAATCGCCCCTGGTCGCGGAGGGGCATGCCTTCCGACATTTTTTACGGGCGCTGACGGAGCTTGGAATCACCGCTCCGAACGTGCCGGAGGTGTGGCTTCCCTGGCCGGAGGCGAACAGGAAGGCTGGCCGGGCACGGCTGAACAGGCTGGGCTTGAAAGGCGATGTTCTGGCGATTCATCCAGGAAGCGGCAGTCCGCGTAAAAACTGGCCCTTGGAAAAGTTCATGGCATTGGGACGACGCCTGCGCGATGAGGGCATGAAAGTCCTGTTCCTGTTGGGGGAAGCCGAGGCGTCATTCCCCGCGTTGCAGGAAAGCGGGATGGCCGTATTGCGCGAGGCGCCGATCGAGACGGTGGCCGACGCGCTTTCCGCCTGCGGGAGATATGTCGGCAACGATTCCGGCGTCACGCATCTGGCGGCGGCATTGGGACTGCCCGTGGTGGCTATTTTCGGTCCGACGGAGCCCGCCGTGTGGGGGCCTCTGGCCCCGAAGAGCGTCGCGATTCGAAGCGCGGAACGAACCTCCCGGAGCCTGGCCGCCGTGCCGGTCAAGTCCGTGATGCAAGCGTTGCGTGTCAACAGCAAATGGCAAAGATGAAGGTGATGATTTCGGGGGTGAACGCGGCCGATGTCACCACTCCACGGGTTTGATTGTCCGCCAGCTTCGCGCGTCGATCTGCGGCTGGAACACCCCCAAATTGGCCAGGTTGTTCAGGGCGTCCGAGCTATAGGTCACCAGCGCGCTCCCTCCCACGTCTATATCCCCGTTGGCGCCGACGACAATGACCGCCCCGTAGAGATACGTGCTCCCGCTTTCCCGGAATTCGAGATCGGCATCCACGGCGTTGTCGCCGAGAAACAGCACGATGCCCTCCCAATGGAAGGTGCCGGTGAACGTCAGGTCGGCGCTGGCGACCAGGATTCCGGCCCCGTCCACGTTGCCGCTGAAGTGCGTCGGCGCGACGACATACACAATCTGAGGATCGGCCCGGCTGCCGATGGAAACGTTCCCGGCGAACACCCCGCCGGAGTATATGATATCGGCGTCGGCGATGCAGTTCTGGCCGAAGGAGATCCAATCCGTGGCGGTATAAATGCCCGCATTGGTCTCGACGGGCGGATCGCCGTCGAGAACGGGATGATGGGGGCCGGCGCTGGTGGTCGTGAGATTGGCGTTGGTGTTGAAATGGAGCCCGGCGGTCGCGTCATTCGTGTTCTCCGCGCCCACGCAGCCGGCGCCACTGCAGTTGAACGCCGCGGGCAGGTCGTGGTCATCCCCGTCGATCAGGGCGTCTCCGCCGAGCTCGACGGTCGCGTTCGTTCCATAGACGGCGAACGCGCCATCCACGTTGGGGGGCACGATCTTGGCGCTCTGATTCGAAACCGTGACTTCGATGACCCTGGCGATGCCGCTATAGAGACCGGTGGAGGTGACGATCACCGTGTTGTTCAAATCGGCGTAGAGGTTGCTGTCGCCGTCGTTATCGTCGGCGATCTTCACCCGAAACGTGCCGGTATGCGATCCGCTTCCCAGGTTGACGGTGGAGCCGAAACTCAGGATGCCGTCGTCGGCGGTGTTGGGCACGCCATCCGCGCCTAGCAGTTCGTCGTTGAGGCCGTTTTGGCTTGTCATGAGCGCCGCCTTGGCGCGTTCGATGCCCGCCTCGGCGATATAAAAACTCTGCTCGCTTTGGGCCGATTTCGCGCTGCTCTTGATCGTGGTTCCGGTGTAGGAATAAAGCCCCACCGCTATCATGGCCGCCACGGCGGCCAACGCCAGGACAACGATGAGGATGGTGCCGTTGCGGCTCCCTCGCCGCGTGTCTTGTCCTGAAAACGCGGCGGGGGCGCCGCGTCTACAGGCAACGGCAGCCCTCCGCCGCCATAATGCGAATTGCCGATTCATGCGCCCCTCCTCACTGGCTTTTGATTTCCCTCCAACTGACCGTGTAAATACGGGGCTCGAACACGCCCAGATTGGCGAGGTTGTCCAACGCCTCCGAACTGAACACCACGTCCGAGGTTCCCTGGAGATGGACATTGTTGTTATTGCCCGCCGAGACCACGGCGCCGAATACGGTGGAATTGCCCGTGTCGCGCAGTTCCAGATCCGCGTCCGCCGCGCCGGCCCCCATCAAGATGACAAGTCCCTCCCAATGGAAGGTGCCGGCGAAGACCACATCGGCGTTGCAGATCAAAATGCCGGCGCCGTCCACCGTCCCGCTGAATGTCGTCTGCCCATTGATGACGACGATTTGAGGGTTCTCCCGGCTGCCGATTATCTGGTTTCCCGGGATGACCCCGCCGGGGAAGACGATATCGGCCATCAGTGTCGAGACGGCCGCCAGCTCGAACCAGTCTTGTTGCACATAATCGCCGGTGTTGGTGGTGACCGCCGGCGTGCCGTCTATGGTGGAAGTGCCGTCTATGGTCATGGTCAGATTGGTGGAGGAGAAAACGCCGGCGGTTTCCTCGTTGGTCGTTGCCGTGAGCTCGCAACCGGCCCCGCCGCAAACGAAATTCGTCGGCAGGGCATAATCCGCGCCGTCAATGTTGGGAGTCCCATCCATATCGAGGGAGGAGTTGGTGCCGTAAAAAGCAAAGGCGCCGTCCACGCTGGGCGGAATGATTTTGGCGGGATAGTTGGATACCGTCACTTCCAGGGTTTTATGAATTCCCGCCAGAAGCCCCGTCGAGGTGATAATGACGACATTGTTCGTGTCGGCGAAGAGGTTGCTGTCGCCGTCGTTGTCGTCGGTGAGCTTCACCCGGTACGAGCCGTCTCCCAGGCTGACGGTGTCGCCGAAACTCAGGATGCCGTCGTCGGGGGTATTGGGCGCGCCGTCCGAGCCTATCAGCAGAGGAGAAAAGCCGTTGCTGGCGTTCACCAGAATGGACTTGGCATGCTCGACGCCGGCCTCGGCGATATAAAAACCGCGCTCCATAGTCCCGGCCTGTTTGGTCTGCAGGATCCCCGAACTGCTGGTGAAATAGGCCGCGCCTGCCAGAACGGTGAGGACGATGGCCAGCCCGAACACCATGGTCAGAAGCGAACCCGAGCCGTCTTGACTGCGATCAAGTTGTTTATTCATAAGCGCCCTTTCGCAACTGCTTAGGTTGTTTATTCGAATCTATTCGCGGGCAACCGACCCCGGTTTTACCCGCATTCGCAGAATGTGCCCGCCCCCGACTCTCCGAGAGGTCGGGGCGCTAATCAACGCGAATCCCATCAAATCCTCAAAAATGGCTTGCCATTATGGTCACTGCGCAGGAGGCAGCCCGTCACGGGCTGCCTCCTGCGCAGTGACGCCCTTCAATTATCGCTGACCAAAGTGGTCAGCGTGATTAACGAATTGCTGCCGGACGCCTGATTTCTCCATCGGATTTGAAGGTCAACCTGCTTGCAGTCGGCGATATTCGTCGCGACGGTGCACGTTTTTGTCGCCGACAAGCCGGCCAGCGGTCCGCTCGTGATGTTCGTTTCCGCGAAGGAGAGAATATTGGTATAGGGCTGAGAAATGATCGTCTCCATTTCTTCCCGGGCTTCGCTCATGGCCATCATGTTGTTGGTGGCCGACAGCGTGCCGTGCCGCGCGCTCAAAAAGGTGTAAAGCAGGGCGCAAAAGACCATGGCCATCAACGCGGCGGCAATCACCGCCTCGGCGATGGTGAAGCCGGAATCGCCTTGGGCAGAGTTAATTGGATCGGTTTTAGGTTGTATGACCATAAGTTTCTCCCTCGATTGTAAGGCCGCCGCTCTTGTCCAGCGTTTCGCGGGATGCGGCGCGCCTCCCCAGACGGCCATGAGCAAGCTCAGGCCCTACGCAACGAAATCCTTGTCAGTTTCTGAACGCTACAAACGTGCTGGACTGATTGGTTACCCGCATGTCGCCCCACGTCGTGAACGACGTGATGGAAATCGAGAGACCGTTGTTGGTTTTGGTCAGGACGGCGCCGCTGATGGAGTTGGCGATGGGCAGCCGGTTCGCCAGCGATGCGGGGCTAAACCAATAGACGATATTGCTGGCGTTCTTGTTGTAGTCGAGCAGATTGGTGGTGCCGTTGGAATTGGTGATCCAGAGGCGCCAGCTTCCGTCCCAGGGAAGTCCGCCCTGTAGAAAATGAGAATTGTTCTGCGCGCCAGGCGGATAGCTGACCATCGTCCAATACCCATGATAGTTCGAGTCGATTCTGACGCCGCGCGCGGCGCGCAGGCC